>JACQEQ010000173.1 GCA_016200445.1 Gammaproteobacteria bacterium
CAATAGCCGTGTTTCTTCACCAGCCCATCCACTTTGGCGGTGAACTTGGCGCGCTCGAACGCGATCTCGGGAAATAGAATCACGATCGGAATTTCAGTGTCTTTGCTCGACGCCATGCCGCCCGCCGCCGCGATCCAGCCCGCGTGCCGCCCCATGACTTCCAACACGAACACTTTGGTCGAGGTCTTGGCCATGCTCGCCACGTCGAAGCTGGCTTCGCGCGTCGACACCGCGATGTATTTGGCCACCGAGCCGAAGCCGGGGCAGTTATCGGTGATCGGCAGGTCGTTGTCTACGGTCTTGGGTACGTGCACCGCCTGAATCGGATAGCCCATGGTTTCGGCAAGCTGCGACACTTTCAAACAGGTGTCGGCCGAATCGCCGCCGCCGTTGTAAAAAAAGTAGCCGATGTTGTGCGCCTTGAACACTTCAATCAGGCGTTCGTACTCGCGCCGGTTTTGTTCCAGGCTTTTGAGTTTGTAGCGGCACGAACCGAATGCACCCGACGGCGTGTGGCGCAGCGCCTTGATGAACGCCGCCGATTCCTTGCTAGTGTCGATCAGGTCTTCGGTCAATGCGCCGATGATGCCGTTGCGCCCGGCGTACACCTTGCCGATCTTGTCTTTATGTTTGCGCGCGGTCTCGATCACTCCGCAGGCTGATGCATTGATGACTGCGGTAACCCCACCCGACTGCGCGTAAAAAGCGTTCTTCTTTGCCATATCTTGCTCCCGTAAATTGTGCTCACCAAGAAACCGACTACTATTTACTCTAGCTCGCCGCCGGCGAGAAGTTGAAATCGCTGATGACGGCATTGACCCAACCCGGGGATCAATGCATAGTTCGGCAGACAAAAACAAGCCATGGGAGTGGATCACGACAATGAGAATCGTACTGCTTGGTGCCCCCGGTTCCGGTAAAGGAACCCAAGCCAAACGTCTCGCTGAAAAATATAAGATTCCGCAAATTTCGACCGGCGATTTATTACGCGCAGCGGTGGATGCAAAAACTCCCACCGGCGTGTTGGCCAAGTCGGCGCTCGATGCGGGTCAACTGGTACCGGACCAAGTAGTTTTAGAAATGATCCGTGACCGGATGTCGAAACCCGACACACAGGACGGCTTCATTCTCGACGGTTTCCCGCGCAATATGATGCAAGCCCAGGCATTGGACTCGATGCTGGCGAAAATTAAACGCCCGCTGGACTCCGCCATCCTCATCGCCGTCGACTTCGACATCTTGATTCAGCGCATCACCGGCCGTCGCACCTGCGTTTCCTGCGGCACACTGTTCAACATTTATAGCTCGCCGTCGCGCTTGGCGGATCGCTGCGACCGTTGCGGCGGCAATCTGCATCACCGCTCCGACGACAACGAAGAAACCATCGGCAACCGGCTGCGCGTCTACGAAGCGCAAACCACGCCATTGATTGCGTATTACCGTAATCAAAACAAGCTGCGCACCGTGCAAGGCGTGGGTGAAATTCAAGATATCTTCAACGACGTCTGCAAAGTCATTGATGAGCTGCCGGAACAAGGCGTTATCGACACCATGTTTGCGCAACATGACGTTAACATCCCGCATGAAAAAGTCGTAAAATCCGCCGAACGGCAAGCCGAAATCGCACGTACCGCCGCCGCCGTATTTGCCGCTAAGCCCATCGTAAAACGGCCACCCGTTAAGAAACCGGCCGTCGCTGCGAAACCGGCAACAAAAACTCCGGCAGTAAAAGCTGCAAAAAAGCAGCCCGCGTCGAAGAAAACGGCCGCCGTGAAAAAAGCCCCGGCGAAAAACTCCTCTGTAAAAACAAAAGCTGTCCCCAAGAAAAAGGGGCTGGCGATGAAAGCCGCCAAGAAAAAAGCGGCGCCCAAGAAAAAGTCCGCGCCGAAAAAGACCACCATCAAAAAACCGGCTGCGAAAAAGAAAGCCGCCGCCAAGAAAAAGCCCGTAGCGAAAAAAGCCGCGCCCAAGAAAAAAGCGGCCGCCAAGAAAAAACGGAAATAGTTCTTCGATTGCAGGGAGGGGCGACGGGCGCTGGGCCTTCGGGTTTGGCGCCTGGTCGTTTATGATTCGAAGCTGCATGCAAAGGAATACTGCGCTGCCCTCTCCCCGCACAAAGCCAGTGCGGCGGGGAATCATGGTCGCTTGCTGTACTCGAAGTACTGTCTGCGGCCTCCGCCTTGTCTTCCTTTGCATGCAGCTTCGAATGAAGCTCCTAAATTCTTCGCAAGAGGTATTCCCGTGGCGAAATTAGACACTGGCAATGGTGCGGTTCGTCATGGAAGGTCAGCATCAACGCGTGCCAATACCGTCTATGCCCGGCATCGAGCGCGTGACGATCGACGAGCTGCTCAAAGAAGCAGCCGAATTGGTCGGCTTAGGCATTCCGGCGTTAGCGATATTTCCAGTGGTGACTGCCGAAAAAAAATCATTGGATGCGCGTGAAGCGTTTAACCCCGATGGTTTAGCGCAGCGTGCGGTGCGCGCGTTGAAACAGCATGCGCCGGAGCTTGGCATTATCACCGACATTGCGCTTGATCCCTATACGACCCATGGCCAGGATGGGCTCATCGACACTAGCGGTTATGTCATGAACGACGAAACCGTCGCGGTGTTGGTGCAACAAGCGTTGTCGCACGCGCAAGCGGGTGCTGACATCGTCGCGCCGTCCGACATGATGGACGGCCGCATCGGCGCGATTCGCGATGCGCTCGAAACCGCCGGACACATTCACACGCGCATCCTCGCCTATTCCGCCAAATACGCATCGAGTTTTTACGGCCCGTTCCGCGACGCAGTCGGCTCGGCCGGTAACCTGGGCAAGGGCAACAAGTACACCTACCAGCAAGATCCCGCCAACAGCAACGAAGCCTTGCGCGAAGTCGCGCTTGATCTGGACGAAGGCGCGGACATGATTATGGTCAAACCCGGCATGCCGTATCTTGACATTGTGCGGCGCGTCAAAGACCAGTTCGGCGCACCGACTTTCGTGTATCAAGTCAGCGGCGAGTACGCGATGCTGATGGCCGCCGCGCAAAACGGCTGGCTGGACGAACGTGCGGTAGTTTTGGAGTCGTTGTTGTCATTTAAGCGCGCCGGTGCCGACGGCATTCTCACCTACTTCGCCAAGCGTGCGGCGGGCTGGTTAATAGAATCAAAGTAGGATTCAATGCGCACATGCAAAATAAATAGCATGATCTATAGTTAACTCCATCAAGAGGAAGTGACAAATGGAAAAATCGCCGCACGTAGATCACTGGGTAACTGTAACCACATCGTCCGGGATGTTTTCGTCTGAATATGCCATCGCATTGAAGTTAGCGAGCGGCCAAGTAGTGAGTTTTTTCGCGGACAAAGCGCTTATCAAAGAACAGCAAGGTAAGTCATTTTTAAAGGTAACGTTGGTAAATCAAAATCCTGCTCAGCATAAAGAGTTAGTTTTACTACCCACAGAAACTTTTGAAACTGCGTCGAGATGGGCTGAAATAGTGACAGAGTAAAAAGCAATGATACTGAGTAATGTAGAAATCGTGCGTTGCCTTAAGGCAGGCCTTTTCTCAATTAGCCCCATTGCTGGCGACGACCCAACCACCTCTCCATTCAACACAAGTGCTGTAGACCTACGCTTGGGTGAAGAGATTCTCGTACCGGACGAGAAAAGCGCACCAGTACAGCTCGATCTAAGAAAACCTGGCATTGCTCAGTTTTGGGCCAAGCACTCTAAATCACTAAAGATCACTAACCATCAACCATTTTCCCTAACACCAAATAAGTTAGTGCTCGCTCGAACTTGCGAGACCGTGAGTTTTCCGTTAAACACCACGGAGATTTGCTACAGCGCGCGAGTCGAGGGCAGAAGTTCTTTGGCACGGTGTGGAATTCTCGTTCACTTCACAGCACCAACCATTCATGCTGGATTTAGTGGTTCTATTACCCTGGAAATCATTAATCTCGGATCTCACGACTTTCTACTCACGCCAGCAATGTTTATATGTCAACTCATCATCGAAGAAGTTAAAGGCTGTCCTGTAACAGCCCCGAATCAATTCAAAGGGCAAACAAGCCCAGCTGGTGTTCTGTAGTGTTCTGAAGACACTCGACATATTCTTTGCTTAGCGCACTGTGCGCCTGCGTGATGATTTAATCTCTTAACGACTATGTCCTCGCTCTTCAACTTCAACGCACCACCCGAACACTACGCCGTACTGGGCAACCCCATCACGCACAGTAAATCGCCGCGTATTCATGCCATGTTTGCCAAGCAAACCGGACAACGCATCGTGTATTCCGCGATTCAAGTCGATCACGGCGGGTTCCAACAGGCAGTCGGCAATTTTCAAGCGAGCGGCGGTAAGGGTCTGAACGTGACTGTTCCGTTCAAGCGTGAAGCGTGGGAGCTGGTCAATGATCGCAGCGCACGAGCACAGAATGCGGGCGCGGTGAATACCATTGTGATGCGTGCCGACAGTATCTTGTTTGGCGATAACACCGACGGAGCCGGACTGCTGCGCGATCTGCGCGGCAATTTTGCTGCTGAGATTTCCGGCCAGCGCGTGTTAATACTCGGCGCCGGCGGCGCGGTACGCGGTGTGCTGCAACCACTATTGGAGGAACAACCCGCGTTACTGGTGATTGCCAACCGGACAGCGGATCGTGCCGCAGCTCTTGCGCAGGAATTCGCCACCCTCGGTCCGGTAACGGGCTGTGGCTTCGATGCGTTGTTTCGCAAACAATTTGATCTGGTAATTAACGGCACTTCTGCCAGCCTGCAAGGCGATTTACCACCGCTCCCCGATGACTTGCTTACACCTGGCGCCTTATGCTACGACTTGATGTACAGTGCTCAGCACACTGTATTCATGCGCTGGGCGGAGCAGCACGGCGCAGGGCAAGTCGAGGATGGTTTAGGGATGCTGGTCGAACAAGCGGCCGAGGCGTTCTATATTTGGCGTGGCGTGCGCCCGCAGACCGCGCCCGTGATTACTCAATTGCGCGCGGAACTCGCTAAAACAACGTAGCTTGGCTCAGCCTCGCGGCAAGCGCATAATGCCGCGCAGTACGTTCCAGTGCCAGGCCGCATCATTGAGCACATCTGCTTCGTTCTTCGCAAAACTCTGCCGCACTCTGTTCGGCGCGCCTCTCAATCCGTTGGCACCGCAAACACGCCAGCACATTGTATTGATCGCGTTTCTCGCTTGGGTGGGCTTGGGTGCCGACGGCCTATCTTCGTCGGCCTATGGGCCGGAACAAAGTTTCATTGCACTGGGCGAGCACACTCAACTTGGTTTATACCTGGCACTGGCTACCGCGTTGACGGTGTTCGTTATCGCAGCAGCGTACACGCAAGTTATCGAATTGTTTCCGTCCGGCGGCGGTGGCTACAAACTCGCCTCGCAAATCATCGGCCCCTATGCAGGTTTGACGTCGGGCGCCGCACTGATTGTCGACTACGTGCTCACCATCACCATCTCGGCGGCCGGTGCCGTCGATGCCTTATTCAGTCTGTTGCCGCTCGCGTGGCAGCCATACAAAATCGGCGTGGAGGTTGCTTCAATAGTTCTGTTGATTGCGCTGAATCTACGCGGCATGAAAGAGTCGATAAAAATCTTATTGCCGCTGTTTCTGGGCTTTATGCTTACACATACACTGTTGATCGTGTACGGCATCCAAGCCCACGCCGAGCGTTTGCCGCTACTGCTACCCGACACTCTCAATGCCACCGCACAATTAAGTCAAGAACTGGGCTGGGTGTTCGTCGCGGCGCTGTTTTTACGCGCGTATTCGCTGGGCGGCGGCACGTACACCGGCATTGAAGCAGTATCCAACAACGTAAACACACTGGCCGAACCGCGGGTGCGCACCGGCAAATTCACCATGCTGTATATGGCGCTGTCGCTGGCCTTTACTGCGGGCGGCATCATCGTGCTCTACTTGTTGTGGGATGCAAAACCGGTCGAAGGTCAAACGCTCAACGCCGTCGCGTTTGCATCCATCATGCAAGGCTGGCATTGGGGCGACGTGCAAATCGACCATGCGTTGCTCGTCGTGGTAATGGCATTTGAAGCTGGCTTGTTGGCTGTCGCTGCTAACACTGGGTTTCTAGGCGGTCCAGCGGTACTTGCAAACATGGCGACGGATTCCTGGGTACCGCGCCAGTTTCGCCACCTGTCCAGCCGCCTGGTCACGCAGAATGGTATTTTGCTGATGGGCATGGGTGCGCTGGCGATATTATGGCTCAGCCAAGGCGAAGTGAGTTGGCTGGTGGTGCTGTACAGCATCAATGTGTTCATTACGTTTTCATTGTCGCTCTACGGTCTATGCGTGCACTGGTGGCGCAGCCGGCTCGACGTTAAAAACTGGAAAGCACGCATTGCACTTTCGCTGCTCGGCTTTATTGTCACGACCGGAATCCTGCTGGTAACCTTGGTCGAAAAATTCGGCGAGGGCGGTTGGATCACGCTCGCGGTCACAGCGGGTGTCGTCGCCGCATGCGCCTATATCAAGAGCCATTACAATCATGTCGACGAGCAACTGCGGGTGGTCGATAAATTGTTTGCGACCGGGCCAACCAGCCAGGACACACGCGCGCTGCCGCTGGATCCCGAACAACCCACGGCGGTATTTTTAGTAGGCCGTAGCCGGGGTGCGGTCATACATACTCTGCTGTGGGTGCAGCGGTTGTTTCCCGGTCATTTCAAGAATTTTATTTTTCTGTGCGCGGGCGAGATCGACTCGCAGAGCTACCACGGCAAAACCACGCTGACCACATTGCAATATGCCGTCGATGCCGCTCTCATGCACGATGTGGAATTTTGTAACAGTCAAGGCCTGGCGGCGAAATCCTACCGCAGCTTCGGTACTGAACCCCTGGAAGAATTGACCAGGCTTGCAGAACAAATCGTGAAGGAACATCCCAACACCATCTTCTTCACCAGCAAGCTGATCTTCGAGCACGAGAATTGGCTCACGCGCCTGCTGCATAACCAAACTGCACTGGCCATGCAACGGCGCTTACACTTGCGCGGTATGCAAATGATTATTTTGCCGCTGAAAGTCGAACGGGCGCCCGGTTAAGCTCGGCCGGGTTTTTCCAGAAGCGAATTATCCCGCCAAGTATTTTGCTTTTATTACCGATGCCGGGATAGGTGACTGCAGCATCCGTTGTCGCGCACCGCGCCGTTCGTTACGGCGCCGCTCGCCGCCACGGTAGGTTTTGTCGCCTGAACCCACCGCACGCCGCTCATTAGCGTAAGTACGATGCACGAACTCGTGCGCAGCCAATCGTTTACCGCTCTGCACGTATTTGCTGATCACAGCAATGCTCAGCCTGCCAACCTTAGGATTGGAAAATTCGGCGATGCCGTAGCAAACAATTTGATCCTGGCGCTTTTTTTGAACGATTTTTAGCTTTACATCGCGACGTACATCGAAGCGGTAGATAAAAGCCAATTTAAATTGGCGCCAGAACGAGCGGGTTAAACTTTTGTAGAGAATGAAGCGCAATTCTGCACTGTTGGTACTGGATGGAATATTGCCGATGAATATCCTCACGCCCTTTACTCCCGAATTACGGCTTTTGCTGCCCCCGCTGTATTAAATCCGACAGACCCTAGGGGCGGCGCAGGTATTTATTTTTTAATTCAATGTAATGCTTAGCAGAATACGTGAGCCAGTCGAGCTCTTTCTGTGTCAAGGCCCGCACTTTGCGCGCCGGCGTACCGAGCCAAAGGTGCCCGGCCGTGAGTGTTTTTCCCGGTGGCACGAGACTACCTGCGCCTAG
>JACQEQ010000002.1 GCA_016200445.1 Gammaproteobacteria bacterium
AACGCCGCACTGACCAAGTTCGCTGAAACGCTGGAACGCGTGTGCATCGAAACGGTCGCGTCCGGCAAGATGACCAAAGACCTCGCGGTGTGTGTACATGGCGACAAGGTCACGCCGGATCAGGATCTAAATACCGAAGCGGTTCTCGACGCCATCGACGGGAATCTGTGGCGCGCGTTGGGTGGGTAGCAACGAAGCACAGCAAGAAGATTTGCCGTAGCAACGGAGGAACTGTGGCATTAGCAGATTACTACTGCTTCAACAATTCTGCGATTTGATTGCGCAGAAATTCGTTTTCGCCTTCTAAAATCGAGACGCAACTCGCCATCTCTTTATTGGTGTGTTCGATATGATCAATGTGCTTTTCAAGTTCTTGGCGTTTCAAGTCATCGCCGATGGCTTCCGTCAGGCGCCAGCGTAAATTCTTGATGGTGTCGACCTGTGCACCGACCAGTTCTTTAAGTTGTTCCGCATCCTCATTTTTTGCTTCGCTGCTCTTGGGTAGTAAGGGCACCGCTTCGAGTGCCGTTACAGTTTTTTGCGGTGCGTGTACGTCGAGTAACGCGCGCATCCGCGCATCGAAGGATTGCCAAAACGCATCGTCGCGTTCTTCCAGCGCGTTGAGTTCGTGCTCCATTTGCAGGTAATCCGCGCGCAAGGCCAGCGCGGCTCCGGCCGCGACAGCGTGATCGTCCAGATTGGTTGCTGAAGTGACAATCGCGTGACGGCTGCGAGTCAGCTTTTCTTCAGTGAGTAAGTACTGCCCGGCATCGGGTTTATTTTCTGCACTGACTTTCGACGCCGCAATTACGTTGTTTACTTTTTGGCGACGACCCCAAAAATACAAATATATACCTACACCGATGCTCATCAGCAGCAGTTCAAGCAACACCAACAGCGCTGCGGCGTGCACGCGTATCATGCGGAGCTCTTCCTTGCGCTTTTCGCCCGCAGTTGTTTTTTAATGAGGATGACCAAGACCGCGACCATCCCGATAAAGATATTAAACAGCGTGAAAATACCGAGCAAGACCCAGACATTCAGCGTGTCGTCCGCTTCCGTTTCGGGTCCGGGAGCAGTGGCAGCTTGCGGTGTTGCATGTTCTGGCGCACTGACTGCAGCCGGCAGGGGAAGCACAATCGGTTGCTTTGGCTCTGGCGTAGGCTGCGCGCTGGGCGGTGGCGCGAACACGTCAAACAGATAAGACACTGTACGGTCGAAGGTCACACTCGTGGCCTGCAACCGCAGCTCGTGCGATCCGCCCTGCCGTAACATCAACTCTGCTGTATAGGTGCCGTCATGTGCGGTGGCGTCGTTGGCCTTGCCATCGTCGTGAAACTCCACCTGCAGGATGTTCCCGTCGGGTTGGGATATTTCCGCGCGTATTCTTGTAGCGTCCAGCACGGCGCGTTCGGAAATCACCGTGTCGTTTTGCGCCAGCCAAGCGTGCATAAGGTAGCTTTTATTGGCTGCTTTTTCATGATGATCGATATCGCTGGCGAGTTTTAACTGGGTAACGATATAGGCTTTGTTGATCCCGTGACTGGAAAGGATTTTCCATTTACCGGTTTTAGGTTGCGGCAAGGTAATCATGTCGAAGCGCGGTGTAGTGAGCCAACGAATTTTTGGCTCCTTGTTATGTTCCGACACGCGGCTTGCGTCCGGCGCTTGTAATTCGATTTGTACTTGGACGTCCTGCTTTGACGCAACGATCGTAACTTCATCGACAGCCGCATCAACTAAAAATTCGCCGTGCTCGACCGGTAACATGTCGGGTTTTTTCGAACGCTCGAACATTTCGCTGAACACCGTGTGCAATTCCGCGTCGGTCAACGCAAGTCGTAAGGGCGGCGTCGCGCTGCGCGTCGCCGCTGTCCATTTTCCCGTCCGACATCAACACGATGTAGCGCGGGTTATTGCTAGCCGGATCTTTGGCCAACAACTCATGCGCGCGCGTGAGTGCGGCGTACAGATTGGTATACAACCCATTACTGGTGATGTGGTCCGCTGCGCGTAACAGCCGGGTGCGTGCGGCGTCTGATGTTAGTGGCGTGAGATCGAGCAAGGTTTTCCCGTCGCCGCTGAAGCTGATCAAGGCGGACGAATCCTCCGCGCCCAGCAACGAAAAAAATAATTTCGCAGCAGGGATGCGCAGAGTTTGCGGATCGCTCTGTTTCATGCTGCCGGAACTGTCGACGACGACCACGACGTCAATGCCCATCGTTCCGGCGGACGCGCACGGCGTTAACATGCTCGCGAAGAGCACGGCCAAAGCCAAGCAAAGGAAACACTGTCGTGCCAGCGGAATTTTCATTCCACGGCGCTCCCGGGTTGAAATCTTCATGCAACTTATTAATACGACCGTTTCGCGGATTACTTTACCTCCGGCAAGCGGAATCAACAGGCGGGCACTGCGGGAAACATCTTACGGATGCGGTGCGGGATGTAGTTTCTCACCAAACCAGAACTGGACACCTTGTCTCTCGTTGAAAATTCAAAACATGGCGCTTATATCAAGGATTTTTTACTCTAATGTACAGCGCAGCGCCCTGAAACCCGCGTAACGAAATGCCTCGCACTTATAAAGTCAAAAACCCCTTGATGCGGTAGCACCGGAATGTGATAGCGACCGCTGCTGGTGCAATCCGTGGCTGCGTGCGCCAGATTGGATAGCAGCGTTTTCCCGAGTAGCGCTCACCACCAACGGTTCGCGCGGGAAACAGCGAGTGTTGCCGCCGGGTAAAACTACTCTCACCCACCCCTCGGCAACTGCTCCCTGCGTTGCACTATCTCCCGCCAACGCTGCTTTCCGTTCAGTCTTGCGAAAACCCAGCTCCCCGCCGTTCACATCCACCATAATGACATCACCTGGCACGAACTCGCCGCTCAAGATTTTCTTCGACAGCGGATTTTCCACCGCTTGCTGGATCGCGCGCTTCAACGGGCGTGCGCCATACACCGGATCGAAACCCGTTTCGCCGAGTTTATCCAATGCAGCTTCGGTGAGTTCCAGATCCATCTGCCGTTCGCGCAGACGGGCACGCAGGTACGGCGTCTGGATTTGCGTGATGGAACGAATCTGTTCACGGCCCAGTGGATGGAACACCACCAGCTCGTCGACGCGGTTGATGAACTCGGGCCGGAAATGCTGGCTGACAATACCGAGCACCACGCGTTTCATTTCATCGTAGTTATCTTCACCTGCCATCTCTTGTATCGCTTGCGAACCGAGGTTCGACGTCATCACGACGACGGTGTTGCGGAAATCCACGGTACGTCCGTGGCCGTCGGTGAGGCGGCCGTCGTCGAGCACTTGCAGCAGCACGTTGAACACGTCCGGGTGCGCCTTCTCGACTTCATCGAGCAGGATCACGGAATACGGTTTGCGGCGTACCGCTTCGGTGAGGTGCCCGCCTTCTTCATAACCGACGTAGCCGGGCGGTGCGCCGATCAGGCGCGCAACCGAATGCTTCTCCATGAATTCGCTCATGTCGATGCGCACCATCGCTTCGTCGGTGTCGAACAGAAATGCCGCGAGCGCCTTGGTCAGTTCGGTTTTACCGACGCCGGTCGGACCTAAAAACAGGAACGAACCGTTGGGACGATTCGGGTCGGACAGTCCGGCGCGCGAGCGTGTCGCGTTCGCCTTCGAGCATTTTGCTGACCGGAATGCCGGTCCACTTGGAAACCACTTCGGCGATTTCTTCGTCGGTGACGCGATTGCGCAGCAATTTTTTCTCTTGTTTCTCGCTCTCGCCTGCCAGCTTCAATTGCTTTTCCAGTTCGGGAATGCGCCCGTATTGCAGCTCCGACATGCGTGCGAGGTCGTTGGCGCGGCGTGCGGTTTCCACATCTTGCCGGGCGCGATCCAGCGCTTCTTTAATGTGCTGCGCGCCTTGCAGCGAGGCTTTTTCGGCTTTCCAGATTTCATCGAAGTCGGCGAACTGGCGCTCGAGCTTGGCAATTTCGCTTTCCAGATTGTCGAGCCGTTTGCGCGAGGCTTCGTCGGATTCTTTTTTCAAAGCAATGCGCTCGATCTTGAGCTGAATCAAACGGCGTTCGAGCTTGTCCATTTCCTCCGGCTTGGAGTCGATTTCCATGCGGATGCGGCTGGCGGCTTCATCGACCAGATCGATGGCTTTGTCGGGCAAATTGCGGTCGGTGATATAGCGGTGCGACAACATAGCCGCCGCGACGATGGCCGGGTCGGTAATGTCAACACCGTGGTGCACTTCGTATTTTTCTTTTAATCCGCGCAGGATGGCGATGGTGTCTTCGACGCTCGGCTCACCCACCAGCACTTTTTGAAAGCGCCGCTCCAGCGCGGCATCTTTCTCGATGTATTGGCGGAATTCGTCCAATGTGGTGGCGCCCACGCAATGCAATTCGCCGCGTGCCAGGGCGGGTTTCAACATATTACCGGCGTCCATGGAGCCTTCGGCTTTACCGGCACCGACCACGGTGTGCAATTCGTCGATGAATAAAATAATTTGCCCTTCCTGTTTGGATAAATCTTTGAGCACGGCTTTCAGTCGCTCTTCAAATTCGCCGCGAAATTTCGCACCCGCAATCAGCGAACCCATGTCCAGCGACAGCAGGCGTTTGCCCTTGAGACTTTCCGGCACCTCACCGTTGACAATGCGCTGCGCCAGACCTTCAACGATCGCGGTCTTGCCAACACCGGGCTCTCCGATCAACACCGGGTTATTCTTGGTGCGGCGCTGCAACACTTGAATGGTGCGGCGAATCTCGTCGTCGCGGCCGATCACCGGATCGAGCTTGCCTTGTTCAGCACGCTCGGTCAGGTCGATGGTGTATTTTTTCAAGGCCTGACGCTGGTCTTCGGCATTGGCGTCTTCCACCTGCTGCCCGCCGCGCACTTCGTTGATTACGCGTTCGAGCGTGGTTTTGCTGGCACCGGCTTTGCGCAGCAAATCACCGAGCGCACCGCGATCTTCCACGGCGGCCAGCATCAATAATTCACTGGAAATAAATTGGTCCTTGCGTTGCTGTGCTAACTTGTCCGTAACATTGAGCAACCGGCTCAGGTCATTCGAGATGTGCACATCGCCTGCCGCACCTTCGACTTTAGGCAAGCGGTCGAGCGCCTTGCCCAATTCGGAACTCAAGGCATTCACGTTCACTCCCGCTTGTGCCAGCATCGGGCGCACCGTGCCGCCGTCCTGGTTGAGTAGCGCAGTCAACACATGTAGCGGCTCGATAAATTGGTGATCGCGTCCGACGGCCAAACTTTGCGCATCGGCCAGCGCGGCTTGAAACTTATTTGTAAGTTTATCCATTCGCATGATTTGCTCCCCGATGTGGTATGAATTGAATCTACTGCAAATAATGGGGTCGTGTTACCGCGCTTCAAGAGTATTCGTTATGATACGCCCTCCAATCATTTGATGGACTGCATGGAGAACTCAAGGAAATGCGCTTACTACTAGCAGAAGATGACCGTTTATTAGGCGACGGGATTGTGGTCACGTTGAGCGAAGCCGGTTACGCCACGGATTGGGTGACCGATGGCCAAGCCGCCGAATCCGCACTACAAACCGAAACCTATGCGTTGCTCATCCTGGATCTCGGTCTGCCGAAATTGTCGGGCATCGATGTGCTCAAGGGCGTGCGGCAGCGCGGCCAGGACATACCCGTGTTGATTCTCACGGCCCGCGACACGGTCTCGGATCGCGTACAGGGTCTTGACTGCGGCGCCGATGATTATCTCGTCAAACCATTCGACATGGACGAACTTAACGCGCGCTTGCGGGCACTGTTGCGTCGCAGCGGCGGCCGTTCCAATCCAGTCATCGAGCATGGCGACATCGTCATGGACCCGGCCGCACATGTAGTCACGCAATCCGGCCATGCGGTCGACATCTCACCGCGCGAGTTCGCGGTGTTGCGCATGCTGCTGGAGAATCGCAGCAAGGTGATGTCGCGTGCGCGCCTGGAAGAAGGCTTGTATTCCTGGGGCGACGAAGTCGAAAGCAACGCGGTCGAAGTCTACGTGCACCACCTGCGACGTAAACTCGGGGCACCTTTGATACGCACCATCCGTGGTGTCGGCTACACCATCGATAAACCCTGATGAATCCATCCATCCGCCGGCGCCTGTTGGTGGCGCTGCTTTCCGCCACATTCGTCGCGTGGACGGTAACGGCGGTTTCAAGCTATCTCGACATCCGCTATCAAATCGACCAGCTGTTCGACGCCCAGCTGGCGCAGTCGGCGCGCGTGTTGCTGGCGCTCAATAGCGTGAACCTCGAACAAAAACCCGCCGCCAACGGCAAATCTGAAAAAAGTCTAGACCTGCCAGGAAGCGGCGAGCGATTGTTCGGCCACCCGGATGAAAACAAAGTCGCGTTTCAGGTGTGGATCCATCCCGACAAACTCGCACTACGTTCGCCCAATGCGCCGGACTTCCCGCTCTCCGATCGCGAATACGGTTTTAAAGACAAAGATGTATTCGGCCATCGCTGGCGCGTGTTTTCGCTACCGGACGATCGCAGCTCGATGGTGGTGCAAGTCGGCGAACGCAACGATTTGCGCCGGGTATTGACCCATAACATCGCATTACGCACGTTGTTGCCGATCATCATCGCACTGCCATTGCTTGCGGCCGTGATCTGGTTCGGCGTCGGACGCGCAATGGCACCGCTCGTTAAACTTGCCAAACAAGTCGAGAACCGCGCCCCTTCGCATTTGCAGCCGGTGGAATCGTATGGCGTACCGGCAGAAGCCAAACCATTGGTCAATTCGTTGAACCGTTTATTTCAGCGGCTGGAACGCGCATTCGACAGCGAGCGGCGTTTTACCGCCGATGCTGCGCATGAGTTGCGCACGCCGCTTGCCGGTCTCAAGGCACAAGCGCAAGTGGCACTGCGCTCCAGCAGCGATCTGAACCGGCAAAAGGCCCTGCGGCTGCTTGAGCAAGGTGTCGACCGTGCAACCCATTTAGTACAGCAGTTGTTAACCCTGGCCCGGTTAGACCCGGATCATGAGTTGACTGAAACTCACAGCATCGATTTGGCCAAGATGGCGCTACAAGCGCAACGCGATCTGGAATTAACTGCGCGGGAAAAACACATCGAGCTTACGGTCGGCGAAACTTTTCCGCATACCGTACAAGGCCACGCCGATGCCTTAGCAATCCTATTGCGGAATCTGGTCGATAACGCGGTGCGTTACACCCCGGAGGGCGGAAAAGTCGAGATCAGCATGGTACGGGAACATGCCAGCGTCCTGTTGCGGGTTGCCGACAGCGGGCCGGGCATCGCCGCAGAAGAACGCGATAAAGTATTTAAACGATTTTATCGAGCACTCGGCACCGAGGCGCCAGGTAGCGGGCTTGGGCTTTCTATTGTGCAACCCATCGCCGAACTGCATCGCGCAACACTGGCGCTAGATGTGTCCATATATAACGGCTTGCAGGTCGACGTT
>JACQEQ010000174.1 GCA_016200445.1 Gammaproteobacteria bacterium
CGACGTGCACGTGCATGCCGCAGATGACGAGCCGCCGGCCGACGCCCGCCAGATCGCGGGCGATCGCCTGGTAGCGGTCGCGCTCGGTCGGCTCCTGCACGCTCCAGCGCGCGAACGGATGGGTGGAGGCAGCGATCGGCGCCAGCCCATGCTCGCCCGCCAGTCTGGCAACGGTCTGGCGCAGGCCGGCAAGCTCGACGCCGGCCTCGCGCGGCCCCTGGTGCACGCCGGTGCCGACCTCGATCTGCGATTTCAGGAACTCGCGCGCCACCTGGCCCTGCAAGACCTGCTGCGCCGCCTCGAACAGCGCCTGCGGCATCTCGCGCACGAGGTCCCGGCTCGTCCGGTCGACGAGCAGGTACTCCTCCTCGATGCCGATAGAAAAGCTGGGCTCGTTGAGCGGCATGAGTCGCATGGTCGCATCGAACCGCGCGGCGTTCAAATGGGCGTGCGGCGGGGGTCAGACCCTTGACCGCCGATCGAGCATGCGGGGAAGGAGCGTTGCTAGGGTCTGCCCCCCTCGCTGGCCCCGAGCAACCAATCCGCCGCCGGCCGCCACAGCGTCTCGCGCACCTCCGGCCGGAAGAACCCGAAGTGCCCGATCTTGGCGACACCGGCTTCGGTCGGCGTCACCCGCCAGATCGTGCGGTCGCGGCTGCCCGTGTACTGCGCCGTCATGTGCCCGACGGCCGCCTCCGTGCCCCATGGGTCGTCGGCGATCTGGACGCAACACAGCGGCGCCGTCAGCTTGGGGAAATTCGCGCGCTCGACCAGGGTCGAATCGCCGAACAGGAAGTCGGGCGTCATGCACCACTGCCGCCATTCCAGGAATGCCGGGCCCGGCATGTCCTCGCCGCCGATCATCCGCCCCGGCATGTAGCCGCAGGCGCGAACGACGATGGGGCCCATGCCGCCCATCATCAGCAGCACGCGATAGCGCTCCGGCACCGCCATGCGGCCCCAGTAGCCGTTGAGCGTCGCCACGTTGAGCTGGCGGACGATCAGGCGGTTGTTGTGGGCGAGGCCGGTGGCGAAACCGCCCATGCTGTGGCCCACCCAGTGGATCGGCCGATTGCCGTAGAAACGGGCCACCCAGGTGAGCACGCCCGGCACGTCGAGGATGCACCAGTCGCGCATGCGCACGCCCGAGCCCTCGAGGCGGCCGCGGCGCGAGCCGCCGACGGCGCGATAGTCGAAGGTCAGCACCGTTGCCCCGTGCTCGGCGAGGTAGGTGGCAAAGCGCCCGTAGAACCGGCGCAGGATCGCCGCCCCGGGGGCGATGACGACGAGCGGCGCCGTGGCCGCGGCCGCTGCCGCCGGCTCGTAGAGGGTGCCTGCCAGCGGGTAGCCGTCCTCGGCCGGGACGGTCAGCTCCCGGCTCGTCACGCCGGCATCCGCGCGCGCGTCGAAGTGTTGCCGAACGGTCCGCCGGTCGGTTACCCGGTGCAGTTCCGCGTGTCGGGCGACGACCCGCAGGTGTTGAACCGCATCGCCAACGAAGTCGCGGCACTGATGGAAACGCATCCCGCCACGCGCGATGTGAATCTCAATTGGGGCGAACCGCGCCGTGCGCTGAAACTGGTGATCGATCAGGACAAGGCGCGCGTACTCGGTCTGACTTCCGACGACATACGCAAAACACTGGCGGCTACGCTGTCAGGTACGTCGCTAACCGAGTTCCGTGAAGGCGACAAAACCATCGAGGTGCTGGCGCGCGGCCGCGCCGATGAGCGCAACATCGCCAGTGCGGTATCGGATGTCAACATTTACACGCCGTCCGGAAGGTTTGTGCCGATTTCGCAAGTCGCGAAAATCGACGTGGTGCTGGAAGAAGGCCGCACCTGGCGCCATAACCGCCTGCCCACCATCACGGTGCGCGCCGACGTGGCCGGCGGCGTGCAACCGCCGGATGTGACCGAGGCGCTGCTGCCGCAAATCGACGCGATCCGGGCCCGTCTGCCGTCGGGTTATTACATCGACACGGCCGGTGCGTGGTACGAGAGCCGCATCAATTCCCAGCCCATTCAGGATGCGTTCGCGGTCATCATCTTTGTCGTGCTGGTGTTGCTGATGTTCCAGTTACAGAGCTTCTCGAAAACCATGATGGTGGTGTTGACGGCACCGATCGGCTTGATCGGTGTGGTTGCCGCACTGCTGCTGTTCCGTGCGCCGATGGGCTTCGTGGCGCAGCTTGGCGTGATCGCGTTGTTCGGCATGATCATGCGCAACTCGGTGATCCTGGTCGATCAAATCCACCGCGACATTCAGGCCGGTCACGATCCATGGAGCGCGATCCGCGAAGCGGCAGTGAGCCGTTTCCGTCCGATCATGCTCACGGCGGCAGCGGCGGTGCTGGCAATGATTCCGCTCACGCGCAGCGAACTGTGGGGCCCGATGGCGATTGCCATCATGGGCGGATTGATCGTCGCAACGCTGGTGACGCTGCTGTTCGTACCGGCGCTGTACGCCGCGTGGTTCGGCGTACGGCAGCCGGGCGAGGAGCCTGTGCGTAACACCGCGTGGATCATGTCGCCGCTCGCATTAGTTCAACGCCTAACCTCTCGATTAATCGCAAGCAAAACTTTGCGCAAGGTGCAATCATGAAAACAAAACAATCGGTTTATCTGCTGGTGTCGTTACTGGCGTTTCCTGTGGCGGCAAGCGCCGCGAATTTGCTGCAAGCGTACCAGGATGCCAAGGTCTTCGACGCCGAATACGCAGCCGCGCAGGCAACCTTGGAAGCCAGCCGCGAGAAACTTCCGCAAGGCCGCGCGCTGTTGTTGCCGTCGGTGACGCTGTCACGCAACTACACCCGCACCAACCTGGATGTCGACTACGACGACGCCAGCGGCTTACCGCGCGATCAACGCGACTACCGCAGCGACAGCTATTCGCTGACGCTCACGCAGCCGCTGATGCGTGCGCAAAACTGGCTGCAATATAAACAGGCCGGGCAAGCGGTGCAGCAGGCGGAGGCGAGCTTCGCCGCCGCGCGCCAGAGTTTAATTTTGCGGGTGGCGCAGGCGTACTTCGATGTGCTCGCGGCGCAAGACACACTGGCGCTTGCGGGTGCGCAGAAGACGGCGATCAGCGAGCAGCTTGAGCAGGCCAAGCGCAACTTCGAGACCGGCACCACGACTATCACCGATACCCATGAAGCGCAGGCGCGCCATGACTTGGCTAATGCCCAGGAGATCGCGGCGCGCAACGATCTCGACATTAAACAGCGCATCCTGCAACGGCTGACCGGCAAGAGTTACACGTTGCTGCAACGCCTGCCGGAACGCATGACGCTCACACCACCGGAAGGCGATCTCCAGCGCTGGATCGAAATCACCGAGAGTCAGAACTTTTCGGTGGCGGCGCAGCGCACCCAGGTCGAGGTCCAGCAACTCGAAGTGCGGCGCAACCAAGCGGGCCATCTGCCGACGCTGGATCTGGTCGTAAGCTACGGCGACAACAACCAGACCGGTTCGCAGCTCTCGGCCATCGGTAACCACGCCACCACCGGCACCCTCGGTGTGCAGTTCAATGTGGCGCTGTTCTCCGGTGGCGTGACCAGCTCACGGGTGCGCGAAGCAAGCTCCCTGCTGGATAAAGCGCGCGCCGATTTCGATAATGCGCGCCGCCAGCAGGCGCAGGCGACCGAGCAAAACTACCTCAACGTGGTCAACGGCATCGCCCAGGTGCGCGCGTTGGAGCAGGCCTTGACTTCAAGCGAATCGGCGCTCGAATCCAACAAGCTCGGCTATGACGTCGGCGTGCGCATCAACATCGACGTGCTGAACGCGCAGCAACAAGTTTATTCGACGCGTCGCGACCTGGCACTGGCACGCTACAACACCATTCTAAATTTACTGCGCCTCAAGGCCAGTGCCGGTGCGCTGCAGGAGCCTGATCTTGAGCAAGTCAACGCGGTGCTGCCCGCGCATGCAGCCATCAAGCAGTCCCACACCTTAACTTCCCAAGGAGATCGTCATGAAAATTCCAGCACACTGTGATGTTTTGATTATTGGCGCCGGTCCCACCGGACTCATGCTGGCCTGTCAGCTGGCACGGCGCGGTATCCGCGCGACTATTATCGAGCGCAATGCCGGGCCCGCGTTGCAAAGCCGCGCGCTGGGCGTGCAGGCGCGCACGCTGGAAATTTATGCGCAGCTTGGCATTGCCGCACGCGCGCTCGAATTGGGCGAGCGTGCCACCGGCGCGAACATCTGGGTCGAAGGCCGTTTCGGCGCGCGCGTGCCGGTGAACGACATCGGCCGCAACTTGAGCCCTTACCCTTACTTGTTGATCCTGGGTCAGGACGACAACGAACGCCTGCTCGGCGACTACTTGCGCGAGCACGGCGGGCAGGTGCATTGGAATACCGAGTTGACCGGACTCGCGCAAGACGCGGACGGCGTGCGCGCCACGCTGAAAAACTCCGA
The DNA here is from genome assembly GCA_016200445.1 of Gammaproteobacteria bacterium. Lineage (GTDB taxonomy): Bacteria > Pseudomonadota > Gammaproteobacteria > SG8-11 > SG8-11 > UBA6921. The sequence goes on from JACQEQ010000174.1 coordinate 4,431, forward strand.
CGGGTCAGTCCACGACATACGTGCGCGTTGGGTGGCGGGCTGCGACGGCGCGCGCAGCGCGGTGCGCAGTCTCAATAAAATCGATTTCCCCGGCGCGCCATACGAGCACGTATTCTTTGTCGCCGATACCAGCGTGACTGGACCGATGCGGCCGGGCGAACTCAACGTGTACCTGTGGCGCAACGAATTCCATTTGTTCTTTCCGATGCGCGGGCGCGACCACTGGCGCGTGGCAGGGATCGTGCCGGTGGAATTGCGTGACCGCGCGGATTTGAAATTCGCCGACGTGGTTCCAGCCATTCGCCAGCAAGCCGGGGCGACGCTTGAATTTTCCGAATGCCGCTGGTTCTCGACGTATCGCATTCATCATCGCCGCGCAGAACATTTCCGCGCGCAACGCTGCTTTTTGCTCGGCGACGCGGCGCATATCCACAGCCCGGTCGGCGCGCAGGGTATGAACACCGGGTTGCAAGATGCTTACAACCTGGCGTGGAAACTGGCGCTGGTGATCGAAGGACGCGCCGATGCCGCGCTGCTCGATTCGTATGCGGCGGAACGCGAGCCAGTGGCCGAGGACCTGTTACGGAGTACCGATCGTGGATTCGCGCTAGTCGTGTCCGATCATTGGATCAGCCGCGTGCTGCGCACGCGTGTGATGTACCGGGTGATTGCGCTGGCGATGCATTTCGAGCGTATCCGCAAGCATGCGTTCGCTAGCATCTCCCAGATCGGTATTCACTATCGTCGCAGCGCGTTGTCCGCAGCCGCGCCGGATTTACCGGACGACGGACCGCAGGCCGGTGATCGCTTTCCGTGGCTGCACCTGAAGTTCGCGCCGGGCGCCGCCGCCGAGGATATCTTTGCGCGGTTCGACGATACGCGTTTCAATCTGCTGGCCATCGGTCAACCGCCGCTGACCGCCACGCCGCCGGAGCTCGACAGCCTGCTGCACACGCATGTGATCCCTGGTCCGGACAACGAGCAGGTATTACACGGTGCAGGCATTTCCAGTCCGTCGTTCTATTTGCTACGCCCGGACGGTCATATCGGAATTGCTGGAAAACACCTGGATGCAGCAGTGCTGTCTCGTTATTTGATCGATCATTTGCGCTTGCGGAGCCTGTGGCCGATACACCGTACAATCGCGACGCGGCACGCACGCTCACACCGCCTGATAGGCTAGAGATGCTGCCGATCTGTGCTTGAGATTAATGCACAGGATGGACCGGGAAGCTGGAACAAGCTACGGCCAATGCTGCAAATACTCGCCCGCTACTTCAGCCGGCTGAATCGATAGGTGTAGGATAACGGTAACCCCTAAATCCTACTTCGTTCAGTGTAGCGGGTGACTTGCTTCTTATGGACAAGATCGAACCCTCGCAGCTGCGTTTCGATGAGTTTGAGTTGGACGCGGACAATGCGCGTCTGACCCGGAACGCACAACCGGTTCCGCTCGCACCCAAGGCGTTCGACCTGCTGTGCACGCTCGTGCGGCACTCAGGGCAGTTATTGACTAAAGACAAACTGCTGGATCTCGTCTGGGGCCATCAGCATGTCAGCGAATCCGTGCTCAAGAACGTCATTAGCGAATTGCGCGCGGCACTTTCCGATGACGCAAAACAACCGCGTTATATCGAGACGGTGGCGCGCCGCGGCTATCGATTTGTCAAGCCTGAATACCTACAGACGGCGCCGGACGCAAAAATATTAAACAGTCAAACTCCAGCGTTTCCGATCATTGGTCGACGCGCGGTGCTCGCTAAACTTAGCGCCGCCTGGTCTACGGCTGCCGCTGGACAACGGCAGATTTTTTGGCTCGCCGGTGAGGCCGGTGTCGGCAAAACTACGCTGATCGACAATTTTGTGGCCGGGTGCAGACCGATTCGCTACGCGCATGGCCAATGCGTAGAGCAATTCGGGATTGGCGAACCTTATCTGCCGGTGCTCGAAGCTTTGGCTATGTTGTGCCGCAACGACCCGGCGCTGATACCGGCGTTACGAACCGTGGCGCCGACCTGGCTGTTGCAATTTCCGTGGTTAAGCAGCGAAGCCGAACGCGAAGCATTGCGCTGCGAGTTGGCAGGTAGCAGCCAAGATCGCATGCTGCGCGAATTGGGCGAATTGCTTGACCGCTATACGCAACACCAGCCGCTGTTGCTGGTGACCGAAGACTTGCACTGGAGTGATCACGCCACAGTGCATCTGATCAACCACATGGCACGGCGCCGCAGCCCGGCGCGGCTGATGTGGCTCGCCAGTTTCCGGCTAGCCGAGGTGATTTCAGAAGAGCACCCGCTGAAGCATCTGCGGCATGAACTGAAGCTGCATCGATTGTGCGAAGAGATCGTGCTCGACCCGTTCTCGGAACGCGAGGTGGCCGACTACATCGATCAGCGTTTTCCGGGCACGGGAATTTCTGAGGCGTTGGTGCGCAACGTCCACACGCATACCGACGGACTACCACTGTTTGTCGTCAACGTGATCGACGACCTGGCCGCACAAGGCGTGTTTCGACCCGGTGTCACCGGATCACCGGCCGATACGCCGATGACCGGCGTGCAGGTGCCCGAGAACCTCGCGGGAGTGATCGAGAAACAACTGGCGCGTTTGCCCGCCGAGCTCAAAACATTGCTCGAAGTGTGCAGCGTGTGCGGTGTTGAATTCCGGCCCGACACCGTCGCAGAAGTGTTGCAGCGCGACGTCTACTGGGTGGTCGAACATTGCGATGACCTGGCACGTCGCCAGCAATGGCTAAATGCACACGCGGCCCGGCGCTTGCCCGACGGTACGCTCGACACACGTTATTCCTTCCGTCATGCGCTCTACAAACATGTCTTCTACCAACGCATCGCTGCGCGCACCCGCGCGTTGCTGCACGGCCAGATCGCGATCGCGATGGAGCGCAGCCGCACACTGGGCATTAGCGTTACAGCGGCAGAGCTCGCTTCGCACTACCAACGCGGTCACGATCTCAGCACAGCGCTGCGCCACTACGTCGAAGCAGCGGAAAATGCACTGCGGCATTTCGCGCCGACGGAAGTCCTGGAACTGACCGCCGATGCACTCGATCTTACCGCGCGCATTACGCAAAGCACGGAACGCGATGAAATGGAGCTGGCGCTACTCGCTCATCGGGGTGTGGCGGCTTCGCAATTGTTGGGCGTGGCCTCGCCTGAAGCGCGGCAGGCTTTCGAACGCGCGCAGCTGCTGTCCGGCCGGTTGCCCGCTGCACCGGTGCGCGCCGCCGAACTGAGCGGTCAAGGCTGGGTGTTTTATACGCGCGGCGAATTCGACGCCGCACTCGCTCTCGGCAAGCGCATGCTCGCGCTCGCCGAGGCGCGCCGGGAACCGGTCCTCTCCCTCTGCGCATACAATCTGATGGGCGCCACTGCCTCTTACCAAGGCGACGTCGTCAATGGTGCGCGCTGGTTGCAGCAGGGCTTGACAATATATCAACAGCTGGAGGATTTGTCGGTCTTAAAAACCTTCGTGGTCGATCCTGGGGTGTCGATGCATGCGAATCTTTTTATTCCGTTGGCGCACCAGGGGGCCGTCGACCAGGCGCGCGCCCAAATGAATGCAGCCATCGCCCTCGCTAACACAGTCAAACAGCCAATGGCGCAAATGCTGGCGCACTGGTGCGCCGGTATCATGCATTCCTGGCTTGGCAATGCCGAACAGACGCTGCACGCAGCGCAGGCGCTAAACACACTGATTAATGACCACGGCCTGGCGCAAGCCGAGGGCCCTGCGCGCTGGTTGCACGGCTGGGCACTGGCGCGTCTCGGTCAGCCGGATCAAGGGTACACGTTGATCATGGAAGGTTATCAACGGCACGCGCGTTTCGACATGCTGTGCGGCGGTACTCAGGTGTTGACATTCGTGGCCGAGGCCTTGATTCTGGCCGAGCGCTGGGACGAGGCTCGCAAGCAAATCGAAGACGGAATCGCGCTCGCCGGGCGCATTGGCGAATACGTCTTTTTACCTGACCTGCTCATGCTCGAAGCACGGATTGCACTTGGGCAAGCACACACTGACCTGGCACGCCATGCGTTGCAAGCAGCGTGCACCGAGGCCCACAGCCATCACGCGTTGTGGCAGGAACTCGCGGCACAGGTGGCGTTGTGCGAACTTGCGGACACGCAGCACGCAGACCGCGCTGCACTGCAAGCAACCTACGACCGGTTGCACGAAGGCTTCGATACGCGCTTGGTGCGGCGTGCGCAAACAATATTCGCTAAGGCTTGATCGATTTGGCTGCGCTAGCTTCTCAATGGCGAATGATTCGGTCTGCAAATAAATACATCTCATGGGTTCCGAAATTTAGATTCGCAAGCAGCCGGAACATCGGGTCGTACAAAATACCGTTCGGCGCTGCTTTTTGCCCTGCGCCGGGATAGACCCCAAACCCGAGCTCGCCCCAAATTGAATCCGTACTTCCAATCAATGAAGCACACAACACGAGCGGAAGCATCGACTAACCTTTGCAATGAGTAGGACGGCAAAGGCAATTACGACATGGTCTAGCAAGGTTTAGTTCACACCGATGATGCAAACTGCGCTGAATAGTTATTATCCTGCCGTGCTTTGTTTCCACGGATCGTAGGTTCCGATACTCCACACGCGGCCTTCTAAATCCCGGCACACAAAACCGCGTCCGCCGTAATCCTCGTCCATGAGGGCAATCTCGATCTTGGCGTGCGCTGCCACTGCCCTGGCGTACGTCGCATCGGCATCGGTTACTACAAGATACGAACACTGCGTTTCGAAGCCGCCGATCTCATCCGGTTGTTTCATGAGTTTGGAAAACTCCGTGGTCTTTCCGGCCGGGCCCAACATCACCATACCGCCATTGAGCGTCAACTCGGCATGCCCGATCGCGCCATCGGCATCAGCAAAGACTTGACGCTTTTCAAAGCCGAACACGAGACATAACCAATCGACGGCCGCTGCGACATTGCGATAGCGCAAAACCGGAATGACGGTGCTGGGAAAATTTGCAGATGTACTCATGACCCTCTCCTTGGCGAATTAATCCGGCATGTCGATGCAACAGGCCATCGATTTTAAGTTGATCTTAGTCGCTGATTTAGTTTTAGCGTTGGGCGTACGCGCGCTTTAACGCCGCAATATCGATTTTCGTCATTTTCATCATTGCCTGCATCACCCGGCTGGCTTTCGCCGGGTCGGGATCATTCATTAATTGCCCCAAGGCCGAAGGGATAATCTGCCACGACAATCCATATTTGTCCTGCAACCAACCGCATTGTTGCGGCACTCCACCGGCGGAAAGTTTCTCCCACAGCTCATCCACTTAGGCTTGGGTTTCGCAGTTTACGAACATGGAAATGGCGGGTGTGAATTTGAAATGCGGGCCCGCGTTTAACGCAATGAACTCTTGCCCATCGAGGTTAAAGGTCACGGACATGACTGTTCCCTTCGGGCCTGGGCCGCCTTCGCCGTTACGCGCGATGCTGCCAATTTTTGAATTCTTGAATATGGAAACATAAAAATTCATCGCTTCTTCGGCTTGCGTGTCGAACCATAAAAATGGCGTGATCTTTTGCATGCTGTTCCTTTCGCAGTGGGGTGCAAGCCTGATTATTTTTCGGCAAGTGCTTTTAATGCAGCAAAGCCTTCTTCATATTTTTGACCGATCATTTTATCCATGTTGAAAAACAAACCCATCAACTTAGAAATGTACGGACTGGGACCGAACATGGCTTGCGTAATAGTGGTGGTATCGCCAAGAGTTAGCAGCTTAAACTCAAGCGTATTGTGTGCTTCGAAGGGCGCGATGAAATCAATCTTGATCGTGATTTTGGACGGTGGCATCGACTCGATAATTTCCATGCGGCTCTGACCGATGTCGTTGTTACCGCTCCATTCGTATACCGCGCCTTTGCCGCTCACCGCCCCGCTGTAAGTCCGTTTGACTGCTGGGTCGGCTTTTTCCCACGGTGACCACTGCTCCCACGCGTGAAAGTCATTGATGAGCACAAAAATTTTATCCGGCGGCGCATGAATGCTCGTGGTTCGTTCGATACGAAATGTATTCGGCCGGGTGGCAGCAAAGGTCAGTAGCACGGCGAGCAGCACGACAACAATGATCGAGATCGTCTTCAGCATTTGAAGTCTCCTTGCGTGAAAAGCCGGTTAGAAAATCAACGTTACCCTCCGCTCAATGCCTGCACCAAATACACCGCATCGGTGGGCTGCAACGGGTGATTGATATCGAACACCTGTTCGCCGTTTACGAAAAATCGCATCTGTCCGCGCATCCGGTCTTGTTCGTCGATCACGCGGAAGCGTAGCCCAGGGTAGCGCCGATCAAGATCGGCGAGCAGCCCGGCAAGCGTAGCGCCGGAAGCGTCAACCTCCGGCGCTTTTGTATACGAAAGTAGTGAGCTTGGAATCAGAACTTTCATGGATCCGACCTCGATTCGTAGAGGTACACCGGCGGTTTACGCGACATTACCTCCCCTCCTCATTTTCGAAGAGGAGAGGTACTAACGCCGCACATTACACCTCGGCAACTTCCACCGAGTAAATTTCAGGCAGATGCCGCGCGATGCAAGTCCAGCGCTCGCCTTCGTCGCGGCTCATCCACAACTCGCCGCTCGTGGTGCCGAAATATAGGCCTACGGCATCCTGCGTGTCTGCTGTCATGGATTGGCGCTTTACCGTCCACCACCCTTGGCTTTCGGGAAAACCGGCATCGAGGCGCTGCCAGCGTTTGCCGCCATCGCGTGTGACATACGCCGCCGGTTTGCCTTCCGGACTGGTACGCGGCCAGACGCTCTGGCCGTCCATGGGGAAAACCCACACGGTATTGTCATCACGTGGATGCACGACCATCGGAAAGCCGATGTCGCCGACGCGCTTGGGCATGTTCTTGCCGATGCGTGTCCATTCGTTCGATGGCCGGTCGATCCGGTAGATGCCGCAGTGATTTTGCTGGTACAACCGGTCCGGATTACTTGGACACATGCGAACACAATGCGGATCGTGAAAGCCGATGTTCGCCGGGTCGAAACCTCCGACCACTTCCATGCCTTTCACCAACGTTGTAAAGCTTCGACCCCCGTTCATCGATTCGTGTACACCGCCGCCCGACATACTGAAGTACAAATGCGCGGGATCGCGCGGGTCGACGATGATCGAGTGCAGCTTCGGGCCGTCGGGCGTGCCGTCTTGCTCGCTACCCATCCAGGCACGAAATTGCGGATCGTCATTGATTATGGAAAAGGGTTGCCAGGTAATGCCGCCGTCGGCACTGCGGAATAAACCCTGCGGGGAAGTACCTGCATACCATACGCCGGGTTCGTTCGCATGCGCGGGCGTAAGCCAAAACGTGTGGTCGACTGTGCGGCCCTTGCTACCCTCCGGCGCCTTGGTAAACGCGGGCGGCTGGGTGGCTTCCTTCCAGGTTCTGCCGAAATCGGTGGAACGAAAAATGGTTGGCCCGAGGTGCCCGGTTTTTGCAGCAGCCAGTAATGTGCGTCCGTCGCGCGGGTCGAGCACCAAATGATTAATGATATGCCCGAGAAAATGCGGCCCGTCCGTGCGCCAGATTTTGCGCTTGGCATCGCCGTGAAACAGCCAGGCACCTTTGCGAGTCGCGACCAGAATCACTAACCGAGGTGTCGCCGCTTTACGTGCGGGCTTCTTTGCAACAGCGGCAGTTTTCTTTCGAGTGACTACTTTCTTCTTGGTAGTACGCGCCATAATAACTCCTCCGTTAGTTGTTCAATCGCATGCCGGCCCTACATGTCGAATTTGTCAGCGGTATGATGCCAAGCAAATCGGGTCTACGCCAAGCAGAAAAAATGCTGTGCGCGTCCAGTAATATTTCTGCTCCGTTAACCTGACACACACTTGCAATTATCGCCGGTCTTCGGAAATCAGGTCGCTATTGATGCGTTGCGTGAGTTGGCGCCGGATTCCTGCGCTGCCGAACCAGCGCAGCATCAACAGAACGATCTCAAGCGGATCGATCAGTTGCGCCTGCGCCCCCTCGTACTGTTATTTTTTGTTGGTACAGTTGAACATCCACTGCACACCAAAGCGGTCAACCAAACTGCCAAAGTAAGCGCCCCAAAACATCTCCTGCAGTGCCATTTCGATTTTGCCGCCCTCTGCCAGCGCATTGAATAAACGCTCAGTTTCAGTACGGGTGTCTGGCTCAAGATTAATGAACATATTGTTGCCGTGCTTAACGGTAAACCCCATCGATTCTGGTGCATCGGTGCCCATCAGGACGTGGCCTGCCAAGATAGGCAGCTCAACGTGCATGACGAGATTTTTGTCGCCCTCAGCAATCGGCGGTTGCTCAGGGTTGGATGGAATATCCTTGAACCGGGCAATCGGCGCTGAGAATTTGCTTTTAAAAACACCTTGATAAAATAAGAACGCTGCTTCAGTCGTACGCGGAAAGTTGAGATAGGTGCTGACGCGTGCCATGTCTTGTCTCCTTATGTTGTGCTCTGAAAAGATACAGTTATCTCGTAGTGCTCGTGCACTCCGCCAGGTACGCGCCGAGCTGATCGAGGGTCCCGGTCCATCCCTGCTGCATACTTGCACGCGTGGCATTGAAGATCCGGCGTTCTTCCGCCGTTGCCGTTGGCAACAGCGACCAGCGGATAGTCAGCACGGTGCCAGTATCTTGCTCGTCGAAATTAACTGTCGACAAGAGTTCCAGCGGCCAGGCCGGGCTCATCGGATGACGAGTGATATTGCCTGCTTCATCCGAAAAACTATTAATGAACACCAGGCGCTTGGGTGCGGCAATTTCTCGATACACAAACTTTCCCCACACGGTGTTGCCATCAGGACCCTTCATACCGTAGTGATAAAACCCGCCAGGCCGCAAATCCATTTTCGAAAAAAATACCGTGAAGCCTTGCGGCCCCCACCACTGTTGCATACGCTTCGGATCGGTAAACGCTTGATAAACCAACTCACGCGGAGCGCTGAAGGTGCGGGTTATGACAAAATCACGGTCCTCCATTTCCGCTGCGGGCAGATTGGCCAAGTAGTCAGCCAACCGGCCAAGCGTCTGGGTTCCGCCCTCAAGGGCGTTGTATTGCTTAACCACCATGTCACGATCCGCTGCCGTATCGAAGACACCTCGCATGGTCACACGCGTTTTGCCGCCTTGCGCCTCAAAAGTCCACGTTGCTATGAAATGCGCACCGGGGCCACCTTGCTTGCCGCCACCATGAGAAAAAACAAGGCGCTCAGGTTTTACGACTTCTTTGAAAACGCTGCTGTTGGGATAGCTGGTGCCATCGGGGCCATGCATGACATGCTTCCACACACCACCCGGGCGCACATCCATTTTTTCAATTGTGGTGGTAAATCCGTTCGGCCCCCACCAGTTCACGACGTGCTTGGGATTGGTCCATACCTCCCACACAAGTTCACGTGGCGCGTTGAGAATACGTGTTATGACAATTTCCCGGTCTTCAGTGGAATTACTTTTTTTTACGGCCACGGGTTTTCTCCTTGGTTTGCAGGGTTTTTAGATAGGCATCCAGCCGGTCGAGGCTCTGTTCCCAGAAGTTACGATAGTGTTCCACCCAATCGGCGACTTCCTTAAGCCGGCTTGCTTCAAGCCGGCACGGCCGCCACTGCGCCTCGCGGCTGCGCGTGATCAAGCCGGCACGTTCCAGCACTTTTAAGTGCTTGGTTACGGCGGGCAGACTCATGTGAAACGGTTCGGCTAACTCGGTGACTGACGTTTCGCCCGACGCAAGGCGCGACAAAATCGCACGGCGCGTCGGGTCGGCGAGTGCGGCAAACGTGCTGCTGAGATGATCTGGCGACATGCGTACTAAACCAACTGGTTATTTAACCTGTTGGTAAATTACTCCGGCCGCGCGGCGCGTGTCAAGCCCGCTATTTTGCCCGTATGCGCAGCGGATCGTTTGGATCGATCGAATCTTGAAACGGCTTCTTGCGGTCCAGATGCGTGAGCTGGTAGACCTTTCCGATCCAGTTGTCGACTACAGCTTCGGCGCTATCGTGCCAGGTATTGTCGAGTGCGGCGGTGATCAACCCTTCCGGAAATTCGGGCATCGCCTGTTGCCGTTGGCGCGCACGAATCACTTTATCTTTGTACTCGTCGAGTATTGCTTGATATTGCAGCCCAAAGTAATTTTCAACGAAGGGCGGGTAATCCGCACGTTGACCCTGGAAGTACATCGTCACTTCACGTTTATATTCTTTGAGCAGGCTGTTGGTGTCGTATTCAGGATGGCCCTGAAAAAAGATCTGGCGGAATCCATCCGCGCTCACTGCTAGATGCACGCCTGCTTCCTCGCTTTCCACCAAGACATGCAATCCTGCCGCTTCGATTTGC
>JACQEQ010000045.1 GCA_016200445.1 Gammaproteobacteria bacterium
TAAAGCAGGAGAATGGTCATGTAAACGCAACAACGTCGTTGACAATTTGGGGAGGTCCATAGAGTTCGCGTTAACCGGCCGAGGGGCGCGCAGCGACCCGAAGGTCCGTGTTGAACGCGTTGTTAGCTGCGTTCACTTTCTCGGCCCTGCTTTCAGCTTTCCGGAATTCCATAAACGAAAGCTCGCACTCCCTGGCACAGACTCCCGCGCATGTTTGAAAGCGACCCCTGCGCTCTTACCGTTAAGAAAGTGGCTCGTTAAGAACGTTTGGCAAAATTGCGATGCGACGGCTCCCTCAACTGAGTGAAAGGGACCAATGAAGTATTTGCAAATTGGAGCCTCTGACACGGGCGCCCCAAAACTTTGATATCCCGTCTTACAGCACAAGGATATGTAGGTTTTTTTAGAGGCGCCGTAGATTCGAAGATCAGTAACAAAAGCTGCGGCATCCTTTAAGCCGTCAACGGCAAATGTAATTCCAGTTTCGCTTCCATGCCCAATCCAGACTACGTGAGAGTACGCTTCCTGGTTTTTGCTCCAAAATTTCTGTAGTTCTGCCATGCTGCGGACACGAATGGAGCGAATTTGATCATCAGGCACGAGAAGTCGACAAAATTGGGCAATTGATTTTGCAAGAGGGTCTAGCAAGGTGTGTTCGGTTTCGAGATCACCGATATTGATTATGAGTATTCCAACATCTTTGTGTAATAGCCCGGATCCGACCCATTCGACCCGCCCATTTGGTAAATTCACTTGGTCCTTTTTCCCACTCACCTCAGCCACGGTAGTTCTGTAAAGCGCAACTCCAGTATTTTCCATACCCGAGACACATGAGCATGGAACATAAACGGTATCGCCTGGTTGAAGTGCTCTAGCCATTTTCTATTTCTATAGCAGCTAACGTTAAGTAGACGTCCTAAAAGACGCTTTGTAATGCGTCAGCATGACGTATAAGATCTTTAGCATCAACAGTATCTCTGCTGTGTCTCTGCCTTGATAGGTTTTAGTACCTCCCAATGAAAAATACAAATACGTCAGTTGCAACGCGCGGTGTTCAGCCACGCTTGCTCGATCAATTACGCGACAAGATTCGTCTGAAACATTACAGCATTCGTACCGAGCAAGCCTATGTGGATTGGGTGCGTCGCTTTATTTTGTTTCACGGTAAGCGGCATCCCACTGCTCTGGGCAAGCCTGAGGTGGAGGCGTTTCTGACTCACCTTGCGGTCAACGGTAAGGTGGCTGCATCTACGCAAAACCAGGCCAAGAGCGCGATTTTATTTTTGTATCGCGATGTGCTCGCACAAGAGTTGCCATGGCTTGACAACGTGGAGCAGGCGAAGGCGCCTAAGCGGTTACCGGTGGTCCTGACACCGGCCGAAGTGAGCAGGGTGCTTGAGCGCATGGAAGATGGCTACGGTATCATCGGCCGGTTGCTATACGGTTGCGGTTTGCGATTGATGGAAGCCGTGCGGCTGCGTGTTAAAGATGTGGAATTCAGTCGTCATGAAATCATCGTGCGTGAGGGCAAGGGGTTTAAAGATCGTATTACCATGTTGCCTACCTCGTTGGCTGCGCCGCTCGCACTTCATTTGGAAAAAATACGTGCGCAGCATCAACAGGATTTAACCGCAGGCGGGGGAGAGGTCTATCTACCTTACGCGCTGGCAAAAAAATACCCCACAGCGGGCCGCGAGTGGGGATGGCAATATGTGTTCCCTTCTTCAAAGTTGTCGGTGGACCCGCGCAGTGACGTGGCGCGTCGGCACCATATCGACGAGCAAGGCGTGCAGCGTGCGATGCGCGCGGCAGTGCGGTCGGCAGGTTTGGTAAAGATTGCCACGCCCCATACTTTGCGGCATTCGTTTGCAACGCATTTGCTGCAGTCCGGCTACGATATTCGCACGGTGCAAGAGTTACTGGGCCACAAAGATGTGGCGACCACCATGATCTACACCCACGTGCTCAATCGTGGCGGGCGCGGGGTAAATAGCCCACTGGATAGCATTTAAGTTCTTCAACGTTGGGGCGCAGCTTGTCGGCTATGCAGAATTGACTTATCATTCTGCCCTTTTCGCCAACCCACTCACTAGCGCGCTGCTTAGGGGCATGTGCGTGGTGAGAAACCTGAAGGTGATCCTATGAAGGCTGATATCCATCCCGAATACAAGGCCGTGACCGTAACGTGTAGTTGCGGCAACACGTTTGCGACTCAATCGACTTATGCCAAGCCGGATTTACACATCGAAGTGTGCTCGTCTTGTCATCCGTTTTACACCGGCAAGCAGAAGGTGCTGGATGTGGGTGGCCGTGTCGACAAATTCCGTCAGCGGTATGCAAAGAAGAAGTAACAGCCTGGCCGGGTTCGCCGGGGTGTTTCGCAAGGGCGCGCAGATGTGGCGCCCTTTTTGCGTTTGGGCCGGTGCGCTGGCGACATTGGCAGTGTGCAGCGACGCGTGCGCGGCCACTTTGCCGTGCGCGGCGGATCGCATCGACGAGCGTGCCACGGTGCGCAAGGTGTTCGACGGCGACACTGTCGAGCTGGCTGACGGCCGCCATGTGCGCTTTGTCGGTATCAATGCGCCCGAGGTCGCGCACGAAGGTAAACCCGCCGAACCGTTCGCCGAGGAGGCGCGCATCGCGTTGGAGAATGCGCTGAAAAAGGATCACACGGTGTTGTTGCGTTACGACGCCGAACGCTTCGACGTGCACCAGCGCACCTTGGCGCATTTATATTTGAGCGACCGCAGCAGCATCGAGGCGCTGTTGTTGGAACAGGGCTTGGCATTTTGGATTGCGATCCCGCCGGGCTTGCACGATGCGGAATGTTACCGCGCCCGCGAGCAACACGCGCGCAGCGCCAAGCGCGGCATATGGTCGAACGCCTATTACGCACCGATGGATGCGCAACACGTGGGGCCAGGTGCAGACGGGTTTCACGTGGTCAAAGGCCGCGTCGTGCGCATCGGGCAGAGCAAGAACACGATCTGGCTCAACCTGGCGCCTCATATGGCGTTGCGTATTGCGCGCGAAGACATGCAATATTTCACCAACTACAAACCTGAATCACTACGTGGCCGCGATATTGTCGCGCGTGGCTGGATTACACCGTTCAAAAACGGTGACTACGTGATGCGCGTGCGCCATCCCGATGCGCTGGAATTGCAGTAACTTGAATTTGTTTGGAACCTATTCGTATCGTGCTAAGCCATAAAATGTAGGGCGGGTTAGCGTTATTTGCGTAACCCGCCAAGCGTGCTAGCACACGACCGGGCTTTGTTGATGAGTGCTTGGTAGCATGCTTGGCGGGTTACGACGCAATCCAACGCGTCTCACTCACCCTACATCGATTTCGAGATTGATCGCGTTTGAAATATCAACCAACGGTAGCAATAACATGACCCCAGACGAACTCAAAGCCGCAGCCCTGAAATATCACGCCGAGCCTACGCCCGGAAAAATCGGCATCGAGATCACCAAGCCGTGCCGCACGCAAAAAGAATTGGCGCTGGCCTACACGCCGGGTGTCGCTGCACCGGTACGCGAAATCGCCGCCGATTCGCAGAACGCGTATCGCTACACCTCCAAAGGCAATCTGGTTGCCGTCATCACCGACGGCACTGCGGTACTCGGTCTTGGTAACGTGGGAGCCCTTGCGGGCAAACCGGTGATGGAGGGTAAAGCGGTGCTATTCAAGCAATTTGCCGGTATCGACGTGTTCGACATCGAAGTGAATTCCAAAGGCCCGGAGCATTTCATCGACACGGTCATCGCCATCGCGCCGACCTTCGGCGGTATCAACCTGGAAGACGTGGCCGCGCCGCATTGTTTTCAAATCGAACGCGAGCTGGTGAAGCGTCTCGACATTCCGGTGTTTCACGACGACCAGCACGGCACGGCAATTATTATTTCCGCTGGTTTGCTCAACGCACTGGAAATTCAGGGCAAGAACATCGCCGATGCGCGCATCGTGTGCCTGGGCGCAGGTGCGGCAGGGATTGCATCGATGAAGTTGCTGGTGTCGCTGGGTGCGCGCAAAGAAAATGTCGTGCTGGTCGACCGCAGCGGGGTAGTGCACGCCGGCCGTAAAGACTTACCGGATTACAAACAGGAGTTCGCGCACGTCAGCGCGCAGCGCACATTGGCCGACGCACTCAGCGGCGCGGATGTATTGATCGGTGTCTCTGGACCAGACTTGGTCACCGCCGATATGGTGAAGTCGATGGCCGCCAAGCCGATCGTGTTCGCATTGTCAAATCCCGACCCCGAAATTCATCCCAGCGCCGCACGCGCCGCGCGCAGCGATCTCATCATGGCCACCGGACGCACCGACTTTCCCAACCAGGTGAACAACGTGCTGGGCTTTCCGTTCATCTTCCGAGGCGCGCTCGACGTGCAAGCCAGCTGCATCAACGAGGCGATGAAAATCGCTGCCGTTAACGCGCTACGCACGCTGGCGCACGAGCCGGTGCCGCAAGAAGTGCTCGATGCTTACAATTTAAAATCACTGCGCTTTGGCCCCGACTACATCATCCCCAAACCTTTTGATCCACGCCTGCGTGACCGCGTGTCGCCTGCGGTTGCTAAAGCGGCGGTGGATTCGGGCGTGGCGCGCAAGAAAGTGTAATGGAGTCGGCGTAGCGATTTTTGCTATATTTAAGCCAATACACTCTTGTGTATCAAGGCGTCCCATGTCAACCAAAGCGAAGATTAACCTGCTCAGCGAGGAGGACTATCTGCAAGGAGAGTTGCATAGCGACGTGCGGCATGAATACATGCAAGGTTATGTCTACGCGCTGGTTGGGACCAGTAAGCGACATAATCTCATCGCGATCAGTGTTTTGACGGCACTACGCGTACACTTGAAGCCATCGCCGTGTAAGGTTTACATGTCGGACGTGAAAGTCAAAATCAAAGACATTTTCTTCTATCCAGATCTGCTAGTGTCGTGCTCCGACAACAAGCTCAGCCCGTACTACGAAACCGATCCCGTCATGGTGGTGGAGATGCTCTCACCATCAACCGAAGCAAAAGACCGTTTTGACAAGCGAGTGGTCTATCAATGCATCGAAAGCCTGCGCGAATATGTTTTGGTGGAGCAGGACAAAATGCAAATCGACGTGTACCGACGCATGGATGACGGCTGGATGCTGGAAAGCTACGTCATCGGCGACACGGTGGCGTTCGAGTCGATTGGCTTCGCAATTCCCATCGAAGAAATCTACGCCGACGTGGTCAGGTTGCCTTGACCAAGCCGTAGGGTATTTGTGCGCACAAACACCCTACGAGCTAGGCTGCGTGATACGGCTTGCTCAACTCATGTACCGCTTCAATAAACGCGCCCGCATGTTCAGGTACCACGTGTTGATGAATCCCGTGGCCGAGGTTGAACACGTGGCCGTTGCCTTTGCCGTAGCTGGCGAGAATCGTGGCGACTTCTTCGCGGATGCGGGCAGGTGAGGCGTACAGCACGGACGGATCCATATTGCCTTGCAGTGCAACGGAGTCGCCGACCTGTTTACGTGCATCGCCGAGGTTGAGCGTCCAGTCGACGCCGAGCGCATCGCAACCTGTCGCGGCCATGTCTTTAAGCCAAGCTCCGCCACCTTTGGTAAATAAAATCACCGGCACTTTGCGGCCTTCGTTCTCGCGCTGCAAGCCTTTGACGATGCGATCCATGTACGCGAGCGAGAACAGCTTGTAATCGCGCGGCGTGAGGATGCCGCCCCAGGTGTCGAAGATCATTACCGCCTGTGCCCCCGCCACGATCTGCGCGTTTAAATACGACGTGACCGACTGCGCGACTTTATCCAGCAACTGGTGCATGACCTTGGGTTCGTCGAACATCATTTTCTTGATGATCGAATATTCCTTGCTGCTGCTGCCTTCCACCATGTAAGTCGCCAAGGTCCACGGACTGCCGGCGAAGCCGATCAACGGCACGCGGCCAGCCAACTCTTTGCGGATTAAACGCACCGCATCCATCACATAACGCAGTTCGGTTTCCGGATCGGGCACGCCGAGCTTGGCGACATCTTGCGCAGTGCGCAGCGGATTTTTGAAGCGCGGACCTTCGCCTTCGGAAAAGTAAAGCCCAAGCCCCATTGCGTCCGGAATGGTGAGAATATCGGAAAACAGAATCGCCGCATCCAGTGGATAACGATCCAGCGGCTGCAGCGTGACTTCGCAGGCAAATTCCGGCGAGGTGCACAGATTCATGAAGCTGCCGGCCTTCGCCCGCGTCGCGCGATATTCGGGCAAATAGCGCCCTGCCTGGCGCATCATCCACACCGGAGTGACGTCTACGGGTTGGCGCAGCAAGGCACGGAGAAAGCGGTCGTTTTTAAGTGTGGTCATGGTGTTGCCTGTAGTGTTGGTGCGAGATGCTCGTCACTTGAATAGAGGATTCCTTCCCCCAACCAAGGGGGAAGGGCAGGATGGGGGTGATTGAAAAGGCGGTGTGCTTGCACACCCCATCCCCGCCTTCCCCCTTGCAGGGGAAGGAGTACTGATAAGGCTTATTGGTAATGATCATGTTCCATTGATGGGGCAGCGCGACCTACCGGGGCAGATCCGAACCACCCATTAAAAACCCATCCACGGCGTGTGCCGCCTGACGGCCTTCGCGGATTGCCCACACCACTAAAGATTGTCCGCGCCGGGTGTCACCCGCAGCGAACACTTTAGGGATGGAAGTTTGATAGCGTTCGGTGTCTGCATGCGCATTGCCACGTCCATCAAGAGCAATATTGAGTTCCTGTAGCATGCCTTGCTGCACCGGATGCAAATAACCCATCGCCAGCAGTACCAGATCGGCTTTGAGATCAAATTCGCTGCCGGGGATTTCATTCATTTTCCAGGCACCGGTTGTATCTTTTTGCCACTCCAGACGAATTGCGTGCAGGGTTTTGACTTTTCCCTGTTCGCCGGAAAAGCGCTTGGTCGCGATACTCCAGTCGCGCGCGCAGCCTTCTTGTTGCGACGACGAAGTGCGCAGCTTCATCGGCCAATCAGGCCAGGTCAGCGGTTTATTTTCTTGCTCCGGCGGCCGTGGCATCAGTTCGAATTGGGTCACTGATGCTGCACCCTGACGTATAGATGTGCCCACGCAGTCGGACCCGGTATCGCCGCCGCCGATGACCACGACATGTTTGCCGGTGGCAGTGAGGTTGATGTCGGGCGGAATGGTTTCACCCGCCACGCGCCGGTTTTGTTGTTCGAGAAACTTCATCGCGAAATAAACGCCGCTTAATTCGCGTCCTGGCGCCTTTAGGTCGCGCGGCTGTTCGGCGCCCGCGCTCAGCACCACCGCGTCGAACTCGGCCAGCAGCTGTTTGGCCGGTACGTTTACACCGATGTGCTGCCCGGTACGAAACTCAACGCCTTCTGCCTGCATTTGTTGCATACGACGGTCGATCAGATGTTTTTCCATTTTGAAATCGGGAATGCCGTAACGCAGCAAGCCACCGATGCGGTCATTTTTTTCAAACAGCACCACGGCGTGCCCGGAGCGCGCGAGTTGTTGCGAGCAGGCCAGCCCCGCAGGTCCCGAACCGACCACGGCTACACGCTTACCGGTTTTCTTCGCAGCAATCAGCGGAGTCACCCAGCCTTCATTCCAGCCTTTGTCGATGATGGCGTGTTCGATGGTTTTAATGGCGACTGGATCGTTGCTGATGTTCAGCACGCAGGATGCTTCGCACGGTGCCGGGCAGATGCGACCGGTGAATTCAGGAAAATTATTGGTTGAGTGCAATACGTCCAGCGCCTCACGCCAGCGGTTGTTGTAAACGAGATCATTCCAGTCCGGAATAATATTGTTTACCGGGCAGCCCGTTTGGCAAAATGGGATGCCGCAATCCATGCA
>JACQEQ010000175.1 GCA_016200445.1 Gammaproteobacteria bacterium
ATCGGGCTGGCTATACATTGGGAGGATGTAGCCGGTTCGACATCAATGATGAAAGACGTGATCCTCTTCTTTTGTGCCGCTCCGAGATAGTTTCCGCAGATTCTGAAAGGGTGTTTGTTCAGAAGCTTAGTGGTGCGTGGGATTGGTATAGGTGGCGGAGAAGGGATCCTGCCTGTATATGACGACGGCTGTTGAGTCTTGACGATGGATGTCTCCGGCACAATGAATGTGAGCACCGTGCGGAGCGGACGCGGGGAGGGGGCCGCAAGGAAGGGACGGTCAGCGTATCATCTGTACTGGTGTCTCGCGGCGACACTGATCGTATTTTTCATCTACGTATATGGTCAGGTGGTTTTTCCGGCCTTTGGTTATGCCAAAGATTTCTTATTGATTGTTGTAGCGATTGCGACCTTGCTAGATGTGTTGCGATGCCCGTTCCGGTGGCAGCCGAACAGGATTGACTTGTGTGCTGGTTTACTATTCCTCTATCTCTTGCTGCAATTGGTCTATACGGCCGTACGCGTTGAGAGCCTGCCCGTAGCTTATCTAGGGTTCAGACTGGACTTCATGCCGATCATTCTCTATTTCGGGTTTCGTCGTTTGGAGGGGGAACGGTATTGGTGCTCGTTACATCGGTTATTCCTGGTCCTGTTGGTAATGGGAGCCGTCCTGACGCTGATTGAATTCGTGCTGACGGCGGGTGGATTTGTAGGGTCGGATTTCTTCTTGGACTTGCTCGCAGGTCCCGAAGCCAGTAGTCCCAAAGGGGAACGGGTTCTTATGGCCTTTGGTGATTTGCCGCGGATTTACGGTATCACCGGCACCCCGCATATCACCGGGGTATATCATTTGGTTCTGTTGGTCCTTCTTCTGTATTGGCCACTGCCTTCTCGCGGGCAAACGCTTCCGGTGCCGTCGCTTCGCCTGGGCTCACTCGCGCTCATTTTGCTCTTGCTATTGGCTGTGGCTGCGACCATGCTCTCCACGTCGAAAACTGCTTGGGTCATCCTGGCCGTCATGTTGGCACTCTTGGTGCTAAGCCAAAGGCGGATCGACTGGAAGGGCATTGTGTTGGTGGCAGTAGTGTTGGCTTTTTTGACCGTTCTGGTTTTCGGGCAGGAGGAAGCGAATAAGGAGTTCTTACTTTCCGTGCAGTTTCTTGGTTTCCTGGAAATTTACTATGATTTGGTGAGTAATGCTCTAGAGAATGTCCTCGAGGACAGCCCGGTATTCGGCTATGGCTATGAGTACGACATGCAGTTCAGTTCGTTGGAGGCCGATAATGTCACCGAACAGAACCAGCCTTTGCAATCGGACATTTACTTTGCTGAGGTCTTTCGGATGTTGGGGGGGGCGGGCTTGGCTCTATTTGCGATCTTGTTTGGCGTGCTTCCGCTGCAGCTCTTATTCTCCCGTTGTTGTTCGCGCGAGGGGAAAGGAGCTGCCTTGGGGGTTCTCGCAATTTTTCTGGCATTTGCTCATTATTCGCCCTTGACCTCGCCAGTGATGGCTTCGGCGGCCTGGTACCTCTTGGCTTACATGTCGCGCGAGTGGTCCCTATCCTTGCGTGGCCACCCCACCTTCCGCAAGGCCGCATAGCATACTTCATCACTGTGCACACTTGGAATCGAAGGAATCAAGTCTGATGAGTGCCTCTTTTCCAAGTGTGAGTGTGATCATAGCCACTCGCAATAGCGCTAATAAAGTGGGATGGGCGATCATTTCGGTATTGGAGCAGTCATTCTCAGATTTTGAGGCCATCATAGTCAATGACGCATCGACCGATGAAACGGCAGAGGTTTTAGAGAAATTCAGACGACTGGATCCCAGAATCATTGCACTGACTAACGATGTTTGCCTGGGCCGGGCGGAAGCCAGGAATGTGGGGATACGGTATGCCCATGCCGACCTGCTGGCCATTCTAGACTCCGATGACCTGATGCTCCCTACTCGCTTGAGTAGGCAAGTCGAGTTTATGCGTCAATATCCATCTGTTGGAGTACTCGGCTCTTGGGCGGTGTATGATCTGAATAGCAAATTGTTGCTGGGAACCACTCCAACTGGCGATGCCGCCATTCGACACAAATTGCAAAATGGTTCTAACGCTATCATTAACGCTTCTTCCATGATTCGAAAGTCATTGATATTGAGCGTTGGAGGATATAAATCCTCAAAATATAGCCCAACTTATAACGAAGATTACTACACTTTCTCTTGTTTGCTCTCTAAAACGCAATTCGCCGTTTTGGCTGAACCTCTAATTGTGGTTTGTGCTCAGGGTCTCATCAAACCCGAGAGAATCAAGAGCAAACTTATTGAGATGGCGAGATTGGAAAGAAATCTCTTTGGGAATTATCCATCTATTCGACGTCTGATCCGATTGGTCATGCGAGAGGCTATAGTCAGGTCCTTGCCGGCATGGGTTCTCGGTGCATTATTCTATGGACGGCTTCGAACTTGGCCTGAGTACTCTTCCCCAGAGAGTATATCGGCCTGGCGGAATCATATTGGGCAGAAATGGCTCGAGATAAATGCGGCCAAGCTAAACTAACGAATGCTACGCAAGAGATTTGCCTACAATTAGGGATCTGCACAAGGCGACCGGCCTGGAAAACGTGTAATAGATAGTGAACAATTCTTTCGATTGCATTGCTTCAATGGTGATATACAATAACCCTCCTGAAATGGTGAGGTATGCGGCCGAATGTTTTCTCGGTACAGACTTACAAGTTAAGCTTTATGTGGTTGATAATTCTCAGACCCCGTTTTTGAAAACCGCCTTTGAGGGTCTGCCTGTCTTATACCACTCTTTTAATGGAGCCAACATTGGTTATGGACAGGCGCATAATTGGGCTATCGAACAAGGAGGTATCAGTGAATATCACCTCATTTTAAACCCTGAC
>JACQEQ010000191.1 GCA_016200445.1 Gammaproteobacteria bacterium
CATCTGATCGCCAGCGGCGAGGCCAGCGGTAATCTCGAGCAGATGTTGGATCGCGCCGCCGTGGCGCAAGAGCAGGAATTGGAAACTTTGCGTGCCGCCGCGTTGGGTTTGTTCGAGCCGATGATTATTTTGATCATGGGCGGCATTGTGTTGGTAATTGTGCTGGCAATTTTATTGCCAATCATTGAGCTGAATCAGCTCGTTAAGTAAAAGCGCGATGTAAATTCAGGCGACTGCTTTGGCCAGAAACGGTTGCGGTTTATGTACGCCGTAACCCTGCGCATAATCGACCCCCAAAATTTTTAGCCGGTCTGCGAGTTCCTGGGTCTCGACAAATTCAGCGATAGTTTTAATCCCCATCACGTGGCCAATTTGGTTTATGGATTCGACCATGGCGTGGTTGATCGAGTCGGTGAGCATGTCTTTGACAAAGCTGCCGTCGATTTTCAAATAATCGATCGGCATGTTTTTCAAGTAGGTAAACGACGATAGTCCGCTGCCGAAATCATCCAGCGAGAAGCGGCAGCCGAGAGCTTTTAGAGCCTTGATTAATTTTACGGCATTGATCAGGTTTGAAATGGCGGCTGTTTCGGTAATCTCAAAGCAAATAATGTCCGCTGGAATAGCATGTTCGTAAAATTTCTGTTTAATAAAATCCAGTAACCCGTTGTCGCCCAGCGATGCGCCGGACAAATTAATCGCGATGGTTTCCGGATAGGACAACCCCTGTGCCAAACGCTGTTTAACGCTGTCGAAGGTTTGATTGATTACCCAGCGGTCGATCATCGGCATCAAGTTGTAGCGTTCGGCTGCTGGCATAAAGGCGCCGGGCGGAACCAGCAAACCTTGTTCATCCACCATGCGCACCAATATTTCGAAATGTTCGCCGGAGTGGCTGTCCGCATTTAAAGGTGCAATGTTTTGGTGATACAGCGTAAAGCGATTTTCCGCGTGAGCCTGGGTAATGCGTGCGTACCACTGCATTTCGCCGTGCCGGCGCGCGGATTCGTCGTCGCTTTCCAGATAAACATGCACGCGATTGCGGCCAAGCTCTTTGGCTGCAAAACAGGCAACATCCGCTGTGCTGAGAATTTTTGCGATGTTGGCGGTGGCAGGTGCAATTTCAACGATGCCGATGCTGGCGCTGATGGCGTGGGTACGTTCCTGCCACGAAAAACGAAAATCATTGATTTTTGCGCGTACCTTTTCACCGATTTTTTGCGCCTGGTCGAGCGGGCAGTTTTCCAATAATAGAGCGAATTCATCGCCGCCGAGGCGTGCAATGACATCGGAATTACGCACCTGCGTGTGCAGTACTTCAGTGAGTTCTTGTAACAGTGCATCTCCAGCAGCATGCCCGCAGGTGTCGTTGATGATTTTAAAATTGTCGAGATCGAGATAACACAAGCTGTGCCAAATGGTTTCGTGTTTGGTGCGTTCCAGCAATTCCTTTAGTGCGGCTTCAAAGCCGACCCGGTTCAGCAAGCGTGTTAGCGCGTCCTGTTCTAGACTATGCTGCGCGGGTTGGTTGATCATAGTCGCTGGTTCTGCGCCGTCGCGCAGGGTAATAACAAATCCGAGCGCTTCAGCACTTGTCGTGTTGATGGGCGTGACTACGCAATAGATGCGTAACGGAGTGCCGTTGGGGCGCGTATATAAATATTCACCAGTCATAACGGGTGACATGCTTGTGGTTTTCACGGCAGGTGCATGCCGTGGTTGCAGCAGTTCGTTAACGGCACGGCCTGTGACTATTATGGCATTACAGTCTAATAAGGCTTCAGCGGCAGGATTGAGAAAATTGATTTGACCGGTTGCGTTGGTGGTAAGTACCGGAATGTGCAATGCAAGCAATGCATTGCGGGCGTGCTGGCTCTCGTTATATGTAGAGACCTGCTCCGGTTGTGTAGCCGTAAGTGGGTTCAAGATATTCATACTTGCGGACCATTTCATAGTCGAGCTCGAATTTTGACGCCATAGCTTGGCGGGCAAGGCGACTCGCCGATACGCCGGCACGCCTGATACCCTCCAGGTTATCGCCCCGTGCAGACTCAAACTAAAGCGTCAATTGTTACGCAGATGTAAATCATTTCATGGCTTAACATGTGGCTGTAATGAAGCGGTCATCACAGCGGTGTTGTTACCAAAGCACTAACTTATTAATGCAGAATGTTTTCTAGAGTTGACGCTGACGTTAGGCACGGCATATTGGTTGGCCCACCCGCCTTTTAAATGCACAACATGTGAGTAAGCAAGTAATCGCAAGGTGGCGAGGCTGCGCACCGAGTGGGTTTCATCGTAACCGTAAAGCAGGATGTTCCGGTCATGGTCTGGCGCCACGCTGCCCAGCTGCACGATGAGTTGCTCGGCCGGTACATTTACAGCGCCGGGCAAATGTCCGAGTGCAAAATCTTCGGGTTGACGTAAATCGATGACCACAGAATATGTAGCAGAGTGTTCGTAATATTCCGCGAGTGAAATCTGAGCACTGAAGTACCACCAGCTCATCGCCTGTAGCACAATGCGCGGTACCTCGTTTCGTTGCTTTGAGGCGGTAAGGTTTTCCTGGAATGTATTGTTAGGTTGGAGTAGTGCTCCGCCCACAAGACTGATGATTGCCGCTAAAATTACACCACCACTGATACTGAGCAAACGCATGACTACAATTCCCCTGTGTTGTCCCTCACCACAGCAATGTCTGCGCGATGGGGATCATCATTATTCAACAGGTGCAAACTGTAGAGATCGGTGCCGGAATCCACAGTGCAAAAATGTCATGACGCGATGTGAAAAATTCACACGGAAGTTTTGGAGGTAAGGCAATGCCCAATTACTGGTTAATGAAATCCGAGCCCGACATGTTCAGCATCTACGATTTACGCAAACGTCCCAAGCAGCGCGAGCACTGGGATGGCGTACGCAACTATCAGGTGCGCAATATGCTGCGTGACGACTTTCGAGTTGGCGATCAGGCGTTTTTTTATCATTCAAGCTGCAAAGAGCCGGGTGTCGCCGGCATTATGAAAATCGTGCGTGCTGGCTATCCGGACCACAGCGCTTTGAATCCTGAAGGCGAGCATTACGACCCGAAGCACACGCTTGAAACGCCACGTTGGTATATGGTCGATGTGGAATTTGAGCGCGTATTCAAGCGTGTGGTGACATTAGAAGAGATGAAGCAGTGCCTGGAGTTGCAGGACTTTGCCGTAGTGCAACGCGGTAGCCGGTTGTCGATATTGCCGGTAACTGCGGCGCAGTGGAAATTCATTTTGAGCCTGGAAGATCGGCGTAGCCGCGAGGTGTTGGACGGTTGTTAGTTGCAGGTATCGGCATGATACCAACTGACCCTTTAACATAACGCTGGATTTTTACGTGCCACTTGCGTACGATGCGCACTTCCTCGCAAGAGGATAGTATGCGTCTCTGACCGATTGCCCTGCTGTATCACCACAGGTTTCCTGGTTAGTGGCGTTGCCGCGCAACATGCGGCACGGAACCTGGCGGTGCCTCTCTTCAGCCACACGTGGCGTCTGCCAATCGTTCGTTTTTTCATTTCACAATTGGATTCCGCCAGTGGCGGCGGACAGAGGAGTTCTCACGTGTCTTTTACACAATTTAATCTTGATGCAGTAATTCAGCGCGCGATCACCGACCTGGGCTATACCCAGCCGACCGAAATTCAACAGCGTGCCATTCCGTTGATCGCGGAAGGTCGCGATGTCATGGCCTCGGCACAAACCGGCACCGGCAAAACCGCCGCGTTCGTGTTGCCGATTTTGCAGCGCTTGCTGACGCCGTCGACGCGCGGCGGTGTTGGTCCCCGCGTGTTGGTGCTGTCACCGACGCGCGAACTGGCACAACAAATCACCGATGCCGTGAGCGATTTAAGCCGCCACATGCGTGTCACCAGTGGCGCGATTCTAGGCGGTGTTGCTTACCGTCAGCAGGAAATGCTGCTGCGCAAACCGTTGGATATTCTGGTGGCGACACCGGGACGTTTGATGGATCACATGGGCAAAGGCCGCGTGGATTTCTCGCGCATGGAATTGCTGGTGCTCGACGAAGCAGATCGCATGCTTGACATGGGTTTCGTGGACGATGTGGAAATGATTGCCAAGTCCACGCCCGCCGAACGTCAAACCCTGTTGTTCTCGGCCACGCTGGAAGGCGAAGTGCTGCGCGTTGCGCAACGCTTGCTTAAAGATCCGGTGCGGGTGCAGGTGTCGACCATTCAGCAGCGCCACGATTCGATCGAGCAGCAAGTGCATCAGGCCGACGGTATCGACCACAAACACAATTTGCTCGCGCATTTGTTAGGCGTGCAGGAAATGACCCAAGCCATCGTGTTCACCGCCACCAAGCGCGGTGCCGACCAGTTGGCGGATCATCTGAACGAAATCGGTCACCGTGCGGCCCCGTTGCACGGCGACATGAAACAGGCACAACGTATTCGCACGGTCGACCGCGTGAAGCGCGGCAATGTGAAAGTACTGGTTGCGACCGACGTTGCGGCGCGCGGACTTGACATTAAAGGCATCAGCCACGTGGTCAACTTCGATCTGCCCAATTCGCCGGAAGATTACGTGCACCGCATCGGTCGTACCGGTCGCGGCGGCGCGAGCGGCAAGGCGCATTCACTGGTGGGTCCGCAAGAGTGGGGCAATCTGAAGCGCATCGAACGCATGCTGGGACTGAATTTCGAGCGCACCATTATTGCCGGTTTGGAACCGAAGCGTCCCGAACCGCGTCCGGGCCGTTCGGATGGTCCGCAGCGTCGCTTTGGTGGCGGTGGGCGCCCGAGTGGCCGTCCCAGCTCGCCGCGTCCGAGCGGTGGCGGTTACAGCAACGGCAATGGCAACTCGCGTTCCAATGCAGCTAACAGCAACAGTGCGTATCCAAGCGGCAATTCGCGTTTCAACAACGAGCGTCCGAGCGGCAACTCTGCGCGTCCTAGCGCGTCGCCTCGCCCCAGTTCGTCGCGCCCGTTCGAGCGTTCACGTCCAGCCGCAGCACGTCACGAGCAACGTGAGCCAGCAGCCTATTCCCAGCCGCGCGAACCGCATACAGGAACCGGTACAGGCGCACCCGCACGTAAACCGCAGGTTGCTTACAAGCCTGGCCGGAAGTCGACCCGTCCGACGACACCCTTCACGGGTTAATGCCTTTATAGACCGCTTGCGCCACGCTCAACAGGCGCTCGCGGTCTAATTCTCCAGACAGCGCGTAAGCCGTGCTGCCGTCTACCCAATAGAAGACGCTTACGGCGTCTTCTTTGGCGTAACGGAACGCAGTTTCACGGTTGTCGTGCAAGCCGGTACGCAAATAAAGTGTCAAGCGCAGACCCGCCGTGTCGCGGTACATGAATTGCGCCGCTGGGCCGTCCTCGCCCGGCAATAAACGCCCGCCTTCCAAAGTAAAGCCTGCCGATTGCAGTTGCGGCGGTTGTACATTCACGCCCAAGCGTTTCGATAGCCATTTCACCAGATGTTCTTCCTGGTCGGCACCGACCTCGACCGGATGCAACACTTCCGGCGTATAAACCACGTGTGCCAACGCCGCTTGTTTGGGCAGCACCATGCTCAGCGGCAACGGGCGGTGCGATTCGCCACGTACCAGCCAACCCAGCGCCACGCCCAATACTAGCGAGGCGGCCAAACCGCCGTAGTTCATCCAACCCCAGCGGGCAGTGCGTGGGCGTTGCACGCGTTCCGGCACCGTTTCTTCGAGCACACCATCGAACGCGGCATGCAGTAATTCATTTTGCTGGCGGTAGGTGCGTACGCGTTCGG
>JACQEQ010000192.1 GCA_016200445.1 Gammaproteobacteria bacterium
AAAGTGCCGGTGCCCAAGACGGTCATTTTGCACAAGAGCAACTTAAAAGCGCTGGAAGAAACGTTGCAGTATCCGGTGGTGCTGAAAATTCCGGACGGCTCGTTTTCGCTGGGCGTGTTCAAAGCCGCAAACGAAAAAGAATTGCAAGAAATCGTCGCGCGCAGTTTTAAAGATACCGATTTGATTTTGGCTCAAGAATACCTGTACACGCCGTTCGACTGGCGCGTGGGCGTGCTCAATCGCAAACCGATTTATGTGTGCCAATACTTCATGTCGAAGAGTCATTGGCAAATTGTGAAACACAATCCGTCCGGCAACATCGAAGAGGGTCAGGGCAAGACCTGGCTGGTCGACGAAGCGCCCAAAGAAGTCGTCGAGGTGGCACTTAAGGCCGCTAACTTGATCGGCAACGGTTTGTACGGTGTCGATCTCAAACAAACCGAACGCGGCATCTACGTGATCGAAGTCAACGACAACCCGAACATCGACAAAGGCTATGAAGATGTCAAGCTCGGTGACGAGCTGTACAGCAGCATCATGGAAGAGTTCGTACGCCGCCTGGATTTCAAGAAGCAAGAAGTCCCGTCGATTTCGCGGCAAAAGGCCAACGGTGTGCTGCGCCCCGCAGCAGTCGAAGCGACGGTCCTGCTGTTACCCAACTTGCCGACGCTGGCCGGGACCGTTTAGCTGTTGGGTTTTTCGATAGACCCGTCGGCGATCCTTTGCCGCACGTCACAATCCGTTCAACTGCCGCATCGCGTTGCATTGCTGCAACCGCCCCTCCTCAAAAATGAGGAGGGGCGTCCTTTCCAGGCCAAACGATTAGTCTCCTCAAGAGTGCAACCCGGCCTAGCCTGATGCGGCGGAGGCAATTTTTCATTTTTACAATCAAGCATTTCCGTCCGCAGCCGACACATATCTTAAGTGAGCAATGCATCGTATAAACGCTGCGCATGCTCAATTTTGGCCGATTAAAAATTGTAACTAGGTTTTAAAGAGTAGTTCGGGATCGCCTATGACTGAGCGCACCTACCGGTTTGTATTGGGCGCAGCGTTAACGCTGCTGTTGTATTTCCATATCGAGTCACTGCAATACTTATATCTCAGTGTGTTGCTGTGGGAAGCCCTCACCGGGTTTCGGGTACCGCTCATGGTGTCGCGCTGGCGCTACGGTGCAAATTTCCACGATGAAGTACGCGATCCAGCCACGTATCGATTTACGTTTGAGGCAGAACGTGGCATGCGAGTCGCGTTTGTAGCCGTTTTGATCATGGCATTTTTTGTGATCCCGGCTGATTACTGGTACATCAGTTGGATGGCGGCGATCATGTTATTTTTGGCCGGGTTAGTTAATTTTTGTCCGATGGTAGCGATGCTGCGATGGGTCGGATTTCGCTAAACCCTACCGAAAAAAATACCTCTGCCGATGACTGGAAACGGAATTGGCAGGAAAGTATCGCCGTGCGTATTTCGGCCTTGGTGTTGTGGATCACCGTGCCGATTGTCGTTCTCGCCACCATTATCAATCTCAGCAGCGCAGAAAAGATGCTGCGCAATGAATTCAACGACAAAGCCGAGTTGCTCGCCTTCCGCGTCGGTAATGCATTGTTGTCCACGCCGACATTGGAGCAGCAACGTTTCCGGGATGGCCTGCTGACAATTGCACAACAGTTAGATTTTCGCGCAGTACGCGTGTCTATCAACGATGACGATTTCGTAGTTGGAGCGCTCTCCCCGGAACTAGAAGGTTTGACGCGCGGCTTACCAGCGGTGCTGCCTAATAACCCGGGTGTCGCAAGCACAGTAAAAATTACCGGCTACCATATCCCGTTCCGCCTCATGGTGCAGAAGCAGCGCGAAAATACACTGGTCGCAATTCTGGTGATGTTGACTGTGTTTGGATTATTCCTGGTGTGGGCAATACGTACCATCGTGCACCGGCCGCTGCGCGCGCTGGTTGAGGCTACGCAGCAGGTGTCCGAAGGACATACCGACTTGCGGCTGGAGGTTAGCAGCATGGATGAGTTTGGTACCTTAGGGCGCTTCTTCAACAAAATGCTCGACGTTTTAATGGTGCAGCAAAAGAAAGTGGAACACGCGCTGGCCGACGCTGAAAACGCCACGCGGGCGAAATCGGTTTTCTTGGCCAATATGTCGCATGAGTTACGCACCCCGCTCAATGCCATTATCGGTTATAGCGATATGCTGGCGGAAGAAGCCGAGGATCTAGGTCAAACCGCTACCGTGCCGGATCTATACAAAATAAAAACCGCCGGTAAACATTTGCTCGACTTGATCAATAACATTCTGGACATCTCTAAAATCGAAGCCGGAAAAATGGAGTTGTATGTCGAAGTGATCGATATACGCGCCATGATTCAAGACATCCTGATCACGGTGCAGCCGCTGGTCGATCGCAACAATAATTTACTGCGCATCGAAATCGGCGAACATGTGGGCATGATGCAGTCGGACGTGACCAAGCTGCGCCAGGCACTGCTTAATCTGCTGAGTAACGCGGCAAAATTTACCAACCGAGGCGTATTAACCTTGCAGGTGGATCACGACCCCGCGATCGATGCCGAGCATGTCCGGTTTGTGGTCAGCGACACCGGGATCGGAATG
>JACQEQ010000200.1 GCA_016200445.1 Gammaproteobacteria bacterium
CAGCTCCGGCGGCGCCCCCGGCAATTCGACGACCGTCGTGTAGTCGGCCACTGCACCCTCACCATCGCCTCGCTGCCTCCTGGTGATGACGCGGATGTATAGCGCCTGTGCGACCAGCTCCGGCGGCGCCCCCGGCAATTCGACGACCGTCGTGTAGTCGGCCAATTCACCCTCAACATCGCCGCGCTGCCCCTTGGCGATGCCGCGGTTGTTTAGCGCCTGTGCGACCAGCTCCGGCGGCGCCCCCGGCAATTCGATGACCGTCGTGTAGTCGGCCACTGCACCCTCAACATCGCCGCGCTGCTCCCTGGTGATGCCGCGGATGAGTAAAGCGACTGAAATTATCACCGCAAACGATCCGTTGCGTTTCAGAGTCTGTGGATAGTATTGGTCGAAGCTTGGACTACAGATATTTTCTGTACGTTGATATGCCGCGTGCGCGGCATCGATCAAACACTGTGGCGGTCCTTGCATTGCCACCTGGTTTGCAGCTTCCGTACACGCAACCAACGCCTCGAACATTGGTACGCTTCCAGGATTGATTCCGGTAATTCCAGCGGCCAACGCTTCGACCAGTTCCTCACCGGTACGACGGATCAGCGCTTTGCTGTGTTCGACAAACCAATGTCGTGCGGCCACATGGCGCGTGTCGTGACCGAATGTTGGAACGGGGTCATCGATCAGGATGCCGACATCGACTAATTCTACGAAGGCCGTGGACGTTATGTCGCGCATGAGCAGGCGTTCGAACACGGCCCACCGATCGGGATCGAGTCGCGGGAAGAACGCGAGTCGTGCGGCCAGCGTACGGCGGTCGTCCTTGAGGTCTTTCAGTGAATGATTGAATTCGATATAACGTAGTGACTGCGCGTTGGCCGCTTCGTCGCGCAGATCTTGCGCGGAACGCATGTGCCTGCGCCGGGCTTCGCTGGTCCAGAAATTCAGCACGCCTGGATAGCCGTCGATCCAGTGCATCAGATCATGTTCCGCCACGTCTTTCGCAATGTTGACCTTGCCGCGCAGAAAAGTCGTGATGCGCTTCTGTTCCGTCGCATTGGTAGTATCGATCGGTCCGAGTTCATACTTTTCCGCAGCGCGGCTGAGCCGACACAGATCACCGGAACGCTCGAATGCCTCTCTGTTTACCTGTGTGGAGTCCACTTCGGGATTTCTGATCGCCAGAAAAATGTGCGACGGCGACCAATCGTCAAGGTGGCGCAGGAAGGCCTCGAGGGTGGCGAACTCGGATCGAAGCGACGGAGATTTTTCCCAGGCATCGAGAATCAAGATGACGCGACGGCCGCTGATGTTCGCGACCAGGTTGGCCAACGAAAGTGCCTGATCATACGGAAGCGGGGCAATCTTGAGGCCACCGCCAAGCAAATCGCTCTGTGCTTCGGCGAGGCCATCGAATGCCTTGCCGACGATGGTGCCGACGCTTTCGAGCGGCTTGGCGGCGAGTTTTTCGAACAGTGTGCCGACCATCTTTCCGATGCGCGGCACGAGGCCATCTTTGTGTCGAGACCAGAGGCTGATGGCCTGCTCGCGCATTGTGCTGTCCTCGAGCCAGCGCGAGTACAAATTGGATACGGCGTAAAGTAAATGACTCGATTCGGCGCCTTTCGATTCGTGGTAGCCGATCAAATATTGACCGTCTTCGGACAGCAGCCGCGCCAATTCCGTTAGCATCCAAGTCTTGCCCATTAGCGGGCGTGCAACAATGGCCGTCAAGCCTTGTTGCAAGGCGCGGTCACAGAGACGCCGGATATCCACTTCGCGCCCGAATAGTTGATCGCTTCGATTTACAAAGGCTGTGGTCACATCGGTTCCTTACGAGGCAGCGGGTAGTTTCTGCGGGTCACATCATCGCGGGCGCGTGACGATTAGGCACGATACTTAATTGCAGAGTCTCGGACGCTCGTTAACGGTTGTTCTTTTTCAGCGAGCTGTCAAGGCGGATAAAATCTTTCATTCCATGCTCATCACCGATAAATCCGGTAGCCGGACTTCCGCGCTGCGCTGTTGTGTCTGCGGCTGCACCTAGTCTCACACCGGCGGGCTTCAATCCCTTTCGGAACTGCATCAGCGAACGGCGTAAGGTAAAGAGTTGGCCGATAACGGGTACAGCCGACATACGTGTAAAAATAGGACTTAGCCGCGCAAATATTGATACAAGGTTTCGCGACTGATTCCCAGCTCGCGTGCGACCAGAGTTTTTTTCTCGCCGTTGGCGATGCGAGTTTTGAGTGAGGCCGCTTCGTCGGTCGAAAGTGATTTCTTGCGGCCACGATACGCACCGCGTTGCTTGGCTAACGCAATGCCCTCGCGTTGTCGTTCCCGGATCAAGGCGCGCTCGAACTCAGCGAAGGCGCCCATGACCGACAGCATCAGATTCGCCATCGGAGAATCTTCACCGGTAAACATCAAGTGCTCTTTAATGAATTGGATGTGCACGCCACGTTGTGTCAAGACTTGAACCATGCGGCGCAGATCATCAAGGTTACGCGCCAGCCGATCCATGCTGTGCACCACCACGGTATCGCCGGGGCGCACGAACGCCATTAACGTTTCCAGTTGCGGGCGGTTCACGTCCTTGCCTGACGCTTTATCGGTGAACACCCGATCCAGTGCCACACCTTCTAATTGCCGTTCTGGGTTTTGGTCAAAGCTACTGACACGGATGTATCCAATCTGCTGCCCTGCCATGTCCACCCCCTGATAGTGTCAACTTAGAGTCTAGAAGATGCAGAGGAAGTGTCAAACAATGCGTATTTGGACTCTATTCTGACGCGTTTTGGAGGGTAACCTGACAGTCAATCTGAGGTATACATCACCTGGCATTCGCTGACCTGTGACTTTACTAACGCAATGTACGTTTAGGTATTTTGCGGTGCCTATATGGCGCCAATGCGCGACATATATAAATCCTGCTGTACTGCGCTGTCATTGTAGAATATGCCTATGAACCATTCCCAGGTTGACAAGCCTGCGCACCACTTCCCCTTTGTAATGAAAGAGGATTGAGGGGTTTTGGGTGGGTGAGTGCTTCCCCGCCCTTCAAATCTTCGTAC
>JACQEQ010000201.1:0-6751 GCA_016200445.1 Gammaproteobacteria bacterium
AATTACGTTGTGCTCAAAGCTTACCCTGCGCCGCCATGCGCATGTATTCCGGGCTGAAGCGCAGTTTGATGTTGTTTTTGTCGCCCAGCGTTTTGCCGCCGGGGAATTCGATGCCGACCACATCCACGCTTTTTGCACCCTGGCCGAGCAGCCCATGGTCGAACGAAAAATTGCGCACGAGGTTCATGGTCTTGACCAAATCAGCGCTCTCGGTAAACGCGGCGGCTTCGGCCGGTGTGTAAAACATGCGCGTGGTTTTGAGTTGTTTTTCATAACCTGAAAGATCGGTGCCCGAGGCTTTGCCCATGTTGGCGCGCGCATCCTGACCCTGGGGGTCGTTCTTTGACATAATGCTCATGGTTTCGAACCACGCACCGGCGATGGCTTTGCCGAACTCCGGCGATTTTTTCAGCACACTGGTGTTGATCACGGTCATGTCGATAATCTCGCCGGGAATCTTGCTGGAATCGAACACCAGCGTCGCATCGCCGTTGCCATTGAGAATTTCGGATAACTGCGGGTTCCAGGGGACCACGGCGGTGGTGCCGGGGGCCTTGTACGCGGCCACGATATCGGCATCCGAGGTGTTGACCACGGAGAGGTCTTTTTCTTTCAGTTTCACGGTTTCAAGCGCGCGTGCCAGTAAATAATGCGACACCGACAACTCCACCAGATTTACTTTTTGGCCTTTGATGTCGGCGAGTTTTTTACCCTTGCCTTTTAAAATCACGCCGTCGTTACCGTTGGAGAAGTCGCCGTTGATCAGCACGGTGGTGTCGACACCCCCGGCGGCGGGAATGGTCAGCGCATCCATATTAGTCAAGGTGACGCCGTCGAATTTTCCGGCGGTGTATTGGTTGATCGATTCGACGTAGTCGTTGAGCTGCACTACTTCGATATCGATGCCGTATTTATCCGCCCATTTTTTTACGATTCCCTTGTCGACCGCGTAAGTCCACGGCATCCAGCCCGCGTAGATGGTCCACGCCAGTTTGAATTTTGGTTTGTCG
Organism: Gammaproteobacteria bacterium; assembly: GCA_016200445.1. Lineage (GTDB taxonomy): Bacteria > Pseudomonadota > Gammaproteobacteria > SG8-11 > SG8-11 > UBA6921. The sequence continues at coordinate 1,011 of JACQEQ010000201.1, forward strand.
GCAGCGGCAGCGGGAGTGGCCGCAATGGCGAACAGTGTCAGGAAGGTAGTCAGAACAAGTGCAAGTCGTTGCAGTGATCGCAGTGCCATGTGGAACTCCTTACGTTCAATCCCCGCGTACGGCGGTGGTGATTAATTACGTGAGGCAAGTGCGATGCGGCTCGCGGGTACGCGGCTACATCGGTTTGCGTCGCGCGTCGATCTCCCGGGCTTTTGTCCCGCCGTGTGTCCAGCCTGCGAACAGAGTGGATGGCCTCTCTCGGACCAGCGTCTCCGTCGAGACCGGAACCCTAGATGCCCATTTGCGAATTGATTCAGCAAGGACCATGCCCTTAATTCACAACGCGTGTGCGTGCGGTGCGACGGCGCGTTTGTGGGTGAGCACGTCGCTCATGCGAAAACAAATCGCACTGTTGCTGTGCAATAAAGCTCTTGCTGCGCGCTCTACGCCCAACGATAGTGCGCATGTTCAATCCGATGCTGATGCCTCGGAACAGTGCGGCGCATCATTGCCGTCTTCGCGCGGCGTGGTATGCGTCTTGCTCAACGACAATTCAAAATTGAATCGAGCGAGCACGACACCCGCATGACAACAACCATCACACCCGCGAGCCTGTTGTGGGAAGAACATCTGGTCGGCGGCACGCACTGGTCGGGCATTTTGCGCCGTGGTAATTCCTTGCGGCTCGCCGATGTGCAGGGCGGTGCCAATGTCGCCGCGCTGTTTTATAACGCCGACGAAAAACTCGAACGCTATAACATGGCGGATACGCTCAAAGCACAACACACCGCGTTTCTCACCACCGGCGTGGTGTGTTACTCGGACATGGGCCGCGTGCTGTGTTCGATCACCCGCGACACCTGCGGCTGGCATGACACCTTGGGCGGTGTGTCCAACGCGGCGCTGGTCGAACGCAAGTACGGTGTGGCGCGCTACCAGGAACAGCGCAACGACTATTACAAAAACGGCTACGACAGTTTGCTCAATGAGCTGGGAAAATACGGTTTGGGTAAACGCGATGTGGTGTCGAATATTAACTTTTTCAGTAAGGTTACCGTCGACGCGGCCGGCAAGCTGATTTTTCACGCCGCTCATTCCAAGGCCGGCGCGTACGTCGACTTGCGTTTTGAGATGAATACACTGGTGGTGTTGTCCGCCTGTCAACACCCGCTGGATCCGGCGCCGCACTATCAACCGCGCCCGCTGCAACTTACCGCATGGCGTTCCGGCACGGTCGCGGCCGACGATGTCTGCCGCAATCGTTGTCCGGAAAACCAGCGCGGTTTCGTCAATACCGAACGGCTCTATCTATGAATAACAGACTGACGGAAAGCAAATTCGATCCGAGCACGGCGGTGTACCGCGCAACCATCGCGGCGGGCGAAGCTTATCTTCGCGAGATCAAGCGCGGTGAAGTCGTGCGCATTGTCGATCTGGAAGGCAATCAGGCGGTGGATACCTTGTTTTTTAACGCGCGCGATCGCGAAGAACGTTACGACGCCAACAACACCATTCGGGAACAAGTCTGCATCTATCTCACCACCGGCACGTCGTTGTTATCGAACCTCGGCAACGTGATGTTGCGCATCGTCGCCGACACCTGCGGCCGCCACGATACGTTGGGCGGCGCCTGCTCGGCGGAAAGCAACACGGTGCGTTACGCGCTGGAGAAGCGCCATATGCACAGTTGCCGCGATAATTTTCTGCTTGCGCTAGCGCAATGGGGGCATGGCTTGACCAAACGCGACTTGCCCAGCAATATCAACTTTTTCATGAACGTGCCTGTGACGCCCGACGGCAAACTGAACTTCGCCGATGGCATCTCCGGCGCCGGGCGTTATGTGGAAATGCGCGCAGAGATGGATGTGTTGATCTTGATATCCAACTGCCCGCAGTTGAATAATCCGTGCAACGCGTACAACCCGACGCCGGTGGAAATTATGGTGTGGGATACCGCCGGTGCCCGACTCGCTTCGGCAAAGAACCCGAGCAGGAAAACGTAGCGGCGCAATTCATTGCGCCTAGATGCAGGCTCGATGAATCGAGCCACTACTCCTCGAACTCTCCCGGAGCGCGAGGGAATAATAGACAGACTGCGGGACGACCCGCAGCTCTCCCGATGACGCCGGGACGGCCCGGCATGCGAAACTAAACCTGCATGAGTGAATGTGCAACGACCGGGCACCGACTCACAGCGGCGTTTGATTCGGGAGGTCCGATGTTCACAAAAATTTTGATCGCCAATCGCGGTGCGATTGCGTGCCGCATTATCCGCACGCTGAAAAAAATGGGCATTCAATCGGTCGCGGTGTATTCCGATGCCGACCGCCATGCCGCGCATGTCATGCAGGCCGATGAAGCCGTGCATTTAGGTGCGGCCCCGGCAGCGGAAAGCTATCTGCGTCAGGACAAAATCCTCGCCGCCGCGCACGCCACCGGTGCGCAGGCGATTCATCCCGGCTACGGCTTTCTATCCGAGAATGCGGCATTCGCCGAGGCTTGCGAGCGTGCCGGAATCGTATTCATCGGTCCCACGCCGCCGCAGATGCGCGACTTCGGTTTAAAACACACGGCGCGTGAACTGGCGCAACAAAACCAGGTTCCGCTGCTGCCCGGCAGCGGTTTGCTGGACGATGCGGAACACGCCAAGCGCGAGGCGCTGCGCATCGGTTACCCGGTGATGTTGAAGAGCACCGCCGGCGGCGGCGGTATCGGCATGCAACTGTGCTGGAACCCGCAGGAATTACACGATGCTTTTGCGCCGGTCGAACGCCTGGCGCGCAACAACTTCAGCCAAGGCGGCATCTTTCTGGAGAAATATGTCGAGATCGCGCGCCACATCGAAGTGCAGATTTTCGGCGATGGCGCGGGCAACGTGATCACGCTGGGCGAACGCGATTGTTCGGTGCAGCGGCGCAATCAGAAAGTCATCGAAGAAACGCCCGCCCCGGGGCTCAGCGACGCGGAACGCACGCGCCTATGCGATGCCGCGCGCAAGCTTGGACAAGCCGTCGGTTATCGCTCGGCGGGCACGGTCGAATTCGTGTACGACGTGCGGACACGCGCGTTTTATTTTCTGGAAGTGAACACGCGCTTGCAGGTAGAGCATGGAGTTACCGAGGAAGTGACCGGTGTTGACTTGGTGGAATGGATGATCCGGGTCGCGGCTGGACAACCGCCCGATCTCGCGCACTATGCGCACGCACCGCATGGCCATGCCATTCAGGTGCGCTTATACGCGGAAGATCCCAGCAAGAATTTTCAACCGGCCAGCGGTTTGCTCACGCAGGTGAGTTTTCCCACGGATCTACGTGTCGACAGCTGGATTAGCGGCGGCAGCGAAGTCTCCGCGTTTTACGATCCAATGCTGGCGAAGATCATCGCGCACGGCGACACGCGTGAACACGCGTTGCAGCGCTTGGAATCTGCGCTCGCACAGACCCAGGTGCACGGCATCGAAACCAATCTCGCCTACCTGCGCCAGATTCTCGCGGGTGACGTGTTCCGCAACGGCACGCAATACACGCGCTACTTGTCACGCTTCGAATTTCAACCGGCCACCATTGATGTGTTACAACCTGGCACCCAGACCACCGTGCAAGATTGGCCGGGCCGTGTTGGCTACTGGGACATCGGTGTGCCGCCGTCCGGACCGATGGACGAGTTCGCGTTTCGCCTCGCCAATCGCATCGTCGGCAATGCGCAAGGCGCCGCAGCTTTAGAATTGACCGTGACGGGGCCAACATTGCGTTTCAATACCGATGCACTCATTGCGCTGACCGGCGCGCCGATGAACGCGGAACTCGACGGTGCGCCAGTGGCGTACTGGCAACCCGTGAACGTGCACGCCGGTAGCGTGTTGAAACTGCGCGGCATTCAAGGCGCGGGTAATCGCAGCTACCTCGCCGTGCAAGGCGGTTTCGATGTGCCGGAATACATGGGCAGCCGCGCCACGTTTACGCTCGGCCAGTTCGGCGGGCATGGTGGACGGCCGTTGCGGGCGGGGGATGTGTTGCGTCTTGCGCAGCCGGATGCGCCAGCAACATCCGGCGAAGTGATTAGTCGTTCCCGCGCAGATGGGAATCCAGAGAGCGTATCGGAGCCGCCATCGTCACTGGGTTCCCGTCTGCACGGGAACGACGGAATGCCAATACCCGCCCCGCAGGCCTTGATTCCGCACTACAGCAACCACTGGGACATCGCTGTCATGTACGGCCCGCACGGCGCGCCGGATTTTTTCACAGTGCACGATATTGACACATTCTTTGCCACGCACTGGGAAGTGCACTACAACTCCAGCCGCACCGGCGTGCGCTTAATCGGTCCGAAACCGCAATGGGCGCGCAGCGACGGCGGCGAAGCCGGACTGCATCCGTCCAACCTGCATGACAACGCGTACGCCATCGGAGCCATCGACTTCACCGGCGACATGCCGGTGATCCTCGGGCCCGACGGGCCAAGTCTTGGCGGATTCGTTTGCCCTGCCACCATCGCGCAGGCCGACCTGTGGAAAATCGGTCAGCTTAAACCGGGCGACACGATTCGCTTCCACTGCATCGGTTACGAGGAAGCGCGCGCGCGCGCGCAAGCGCAGGATGCGGCAATTGCCAACCTAGCCGCGCCCCGAACCGTTATCGCCACACCACTGATCGCGGGCACCACCGCAACGACGGTATTGTATCGCGCGGCCCCCAGCGGCGAGCGGCCCGCCGTGTGTTACCGCCAGTCTGGCGACGATTACGTACTGGTCGAATACGGCCCGTTAGTGCTCGATCTGGAATTGCGCTTCCGCGTGCATGCGCTGATGCAATGGATTCAGCAGCAGCGTCTTGCGGGCATCGTCGATCTCACGCCCGGCATCCGTTCGTTGCAGATTCATTACGACCCTAACATCTTGCCGCAACCGCAACTCATCGCGGTGCTGCGCGCTGCCGAAGACGCACTGCCCGCCATCGACGCGCTGGAAGTGCCAAGTCGTGTTGTACACTTGCCGCTGAGCTGGGACGATCCGGCCACGCGTTTGGCGATCGGCAAATACACGCAATCGGTGCGCGCCGATGCGCCGTGGTGTCCGAGCAATATCGAATTCATCCGGCGCATCAATGGCCTCGGCAGCATCGCCGATGTGCAGCGTATCGTGTTCGATGCAAGTTATCTGGTGATGGGCCTCGGCGATGTGTATCTGGGCGCTCCGGTGGCCACGCCGCTCGATCCGCGTCATCGTTTGGTGACGACCAAATACAATCCCGCACGCACCTGGACGCCGGAAAACGCGGTCGGTATCGGCGGGGCGTATCTGTGCGTGTATGGCATGGAAGGGCCGGGTGGTTACCAATTCGTCGGACGCACGGTGCAGATGTGGAACCGTTTCCAGCAGACTGCCGATTTCACCGGCGGCAAGCAATGGTTGCTGCGCTTCTTCGATCAGATTCGTTTTTACGAAGTGAGTGCCGATGAATTGCTCGAGCTGCGCGACGGCTTCGTGCACGGGCGCTTCAAGCTGCGCATCGAACCCGCCGTGCTGAAACTAGCGGACTATAGAAAATTCCTGCGCGACAACGCCGCGAGCATCGCGCAGATTAAACAACAGCAACAAGCCGCGTTCGATGCTGAGCGCGCGCGCTGGGAACAAAGCGGCCAAGCACACTACAGTGCCGATCCCGCCGGGGATGCGGCCAGCGCCGATGCTAGTATTGACATTCCACAGGGCTGTATCGCCATCGCGTCGCCGGTCACCGGCA
>JACQEQ010000201.1:6765-14344 GCA_016200445.1 Gammaproteobacteria bacterium
GGTCACCGGCAGCGTGTGGCAAGTCGCCGTAACGGCGGGCGAGCGGGTGAGCGCCGGTCAAATAGTGCTGGTGGTCGAAGCCATGAAAATGGAAATAGCCATCGAAACCGGCGCGGCGGGCATCGTCATCGACGTGTTAAGTGCGCAGGGTAGCTCAGTTAGCGCGGGCCAAGCTTTGGTAATTTTGCGGCCGGAGGCGCAATGAACATGCAGGTCAGCATCGCAGCGTTGGACATCGGCACGCTACTCGCCGGGTATCGCAGCCAAAAAATCACTCCGCGTGCAGTCATCGAGCACGTGTTTACGCGTATCGCGCAAGCGCGCGAGAAACAGGTGTGGATCACACGCCTGCGAGACGCACAGGTGTTCGACTACGTGCGTGTGCTCGAACAGAAATCGCCGCAGGATTTACCCCTCTACGGCATTCCGTTCGTCATCAAAGACAACATCGATCTTGCCGGTGTGCCCACCACGGCCGCTTGTCCCGCGCACGCGTACACGCCGGAACGTTCCGCCTATGTCGTGCAGCGCCTGATCGACGCCGGTGCGATTCCGCTCGGCAAGACCAATCTTGACCAATTCGCCACCGGTCTGGTGGGTACACGTTCGCCGTACGGCGCGTGCCGCAATGCGTTCAATGGGGAGTACATTTCCGGCGGGTCAAGCTCCGGCTCCGCCGTGGCGCTGGCGATGGGGCTGGCGAGTTTTTCGCTGGGTACGGATACGGCAGGTTCCGGGCGCGTGCCGGCCGCGTTCAACAATCTGATCGGCTTGAAACCGGCGCGTGGCCTGCTAAGCACTTCGGGTGTTGTGCCTGCCTGCCGTTCGCTGGATTGCGTGTCGATTTTCGCGTTGACCAGCGCCGACGCGGCGCGCGTGCTTCAGGTGGCGCAAGATTACGATGCAACGGATGCCTACGCGCGGCAAGCGCAAGACGTTCTGCCGTTTTCACAACAACATTTCCGTTTTGGTGTGCCGGCGGAAAAATCGTTGCAGTTTTTTGGCGATAGCGAATATGCACGCTTGTTTCACGCCAGCGTCGCGCGACTGGAAGCGCTCGGCGGTACGCGTGTCGAAATCGATTTCGAACCGTTTCTGCAAACCGCGCGCTTGCTCTATACAGGGCCGTGGATCGCGGAGCGTTACCTCGCGATCCGGGAACGCATCGAGCATGCTCCGGAAACGTTGCTGCCGGTCACCCGCCAGATCATCGGTGCGGGCACGCAGGCGACGGCGCTTGACACATTCAGCATGGAATACCGCCGCAGGGAGCTCAAGCGCGCAAGCGAAGCAGCATGGAAACAGACTGACGTCATTGTCACGCCGACAACAGGCACGATTTACCGCATCGCGCAGGTTGAAGCCGATCCTATCCAGCTCAACAGTAACCTGGGTTACTACACCAACTTCATGAACTTGCTCGATCTGAGCGCAGTCGCAGTGCCCGCCGGATTTCGCGCGGATGGATTGCCGTTCGGAGTCTCGCTGTTCGCGCCCGCATTTAACGAGTCAAACCTGCTTGCGCTCGCCGACAAACTGCAGCGCGCCAGCGTGACAACGCCTGGCGCGCTGAATATTTCGCTGCCAAATGAACTATTCGAAAATTCAAGCACACGCGACGTAATCGCCGTTGCAGTATGCGGCGCGCACCTGGAAGGCCTTGCACTAAACCACCAACTCACGTCACGCGGTGCACGCCTGCTGCAGCGCACCCGCAGCGCACCGTACTATCGTTTGTACGCGCTGCCCGGTGGCCCGCCGCAACGCTCCGGCCTGATCCGTACTGGTACCGGCGGGGCCGCCATCGAAGTAGAAGTGTGGTCGGTTCCGGCGCAACACTTTGGTTCCTTCGTCGCGCAAATTCCGGCGCCGCTTTGCATCGGCAAACTCGAACTTGCTGACGGTGTGTGGGTTTCAGGATTTATCTGCGAGACCTACGCGATAACCGGCGCACAGGACATCACGTCTTTTGGCGGTTGGCGTGCCTATCTTGAATTTGCTTCCGGTATTATTTGAGGGGCGGTACAAGACATTTTTACGCGCTTCGGCCATGCAGCTGCGTATTACGGTGGCAATCCACTATTGCGATATTTTGCTGTACGGCTAATGCGTGTGACGCCGGTCCATTGCGACACACCAGCGTGCAATTTTTGTGCGTGCTCATCGGCTTCTTTTTGTGCCTCCTCGCGGCTTGCATAGCAGGTTCCGACCCAGCCTTGCAGATCATGGCTCCCGGCTGTGCACACGGCATAGTAGGGTTTATGTTGGGAGCAGGTGTTGGCTTCAGGGTAATTGCCCATTGCAAACGTGTTGCCCACGCACAAAATTGCGGCGAAGCATAAAATTGCGCGCATCGGTTAGATCGACAGGTGTTTAAGTTTGGGGTCGGATTCGCTGGGACGCCACACTTCGTTGAAGAATTTCACGCGCTCGCGCGCTTCTTTGCGTGCGCTGAAATTCACCGAGCCTTCATAGCGAGTGGCGAGCCGGCGCAGCAGCAGACCGGTTTCGTCGGCAACGACAAATTCTTCGGTGGTGCTGATGTAGTCTTGGTGCACCTTGCGCAGTTGCATGCGGCTGGGCACGCGCCGCATCGCCTCGATCAGACGGTGGCCGTTGTGGATCATGTCGTTGGTATCGCGGACCAGGATCGATACTTGGCATTGCGGGCTGCGCAATGCCAGTTGCGTGAGCGCTTCGATGAATGGTTTCTGGTCGTATACTCGCCGGTCCAGCTGGTGCGAAAAAATATGCATGCTGCGCGTCGCTTGCGTGGCGAGCGCTAACGCTGCGGCGCAGTGCTCGGCAGAAGATTCCAACGCGATTGTTTCAGCGCTTTCACCCAGACGGCAGGATTGATAATCGGTGACCATGCGATTTCTCGTCGGTAGCGGGATCACTCGACAATAACCGAAGCGGGCAAATTCCAACAACAAAAAAAAGCCCGTAGCGCGTGGATGGAGAATCGCGTTACGGGCAATAAAGGATTACCGATGACCGTGCACATGGGGAAGTGGGAGGGAGCAGCGGCCACCCGTGCAATCCATGCTTGCAATCTACGGGAGTAGTGCCGGGGCTTCTGCTAATCGGGTCACAGTTGCACTATAGGTTCTAGGTAATCGGGTCAGAAAAAAATCAAATGTCTGCGGCCTGCTCGCCGGCATTTCCAGTATAACTTTGAGGGGTCAGTTGTTTTAATCGCTGTTTTTCCCGAGCCGGAATGTCGAGTGCGTCGATGAATACGTGCAGCGACGCGCGGTCCATACGTTTGCCGCGTGTGAGTTCTTTAAGCTTTTCATAGGGTTTTTCAACTGCATAACGGCGCATGACGGTTTGGATGGGTTCCGCAAGCACTTCCCAGTTGGTGTCGAGATCTGCATTTAGGCGCACGGTGTCGACTTCAAGTTTGCGTAGGCCTTTGAGCGTGGATTGGAAAGCGATTACACAGTAACCGGCTGCGACGCCCAGGTTGCGCAGCACGGTGGAATCGGTGAGGTCGCGCTGCCAGCGCGAGACCGGTAGTTTGCTGCTGAAGTGGTGTAGCAACGCGTTGGCCAGGCCGAGATTGCCCTCGGAATTTTCGAAGTCGATCGGATTCACTTTGTGCGGCATGGTCGACGAGCCGACTTCACCCGCGATGGTTTTTTGCTTGAAATAACCTACAGAAATGTAGCCCCACACATCGCGGTCGAAGTCCAACAGCACGGTGTTGAAGCGTGCCAAGGCGTCCATGTATTCGGCGATATAGTCGTGCGGCTCGATTTGCGTGGTGTACGGATTCCACTGCAAGCCCAGGTCTTCGACGAATTTTTGTGCAATCATTGGCCAGTCAAGCTCCGGATACGCGGACAGATGCGCATTGTAGTTGCCGACCGCGCCGTTGATTTTGCCAAGCAGTGGCACGTCGCCCAGTTGTTGGCGCTGACGTTTCAAGCGATATGCGACGTTAGCCATTTCTTTTCCCAGCGTGGTCGGTGATGCCGGTTGGCCGTGCGTGCGCGCCAGCATCGGCTGCTCGGCGTAGTTGCGAGCCAGCGCGCTGATGGCGTCGATCAACTCGTCCATCATCGGCAGCAGCACCGACGCGCGGGCTTCGCGCAGCATCAGTGCATGCGACAGATTATTAATGTCTTCCGAGGTACATGCGAAATGGATAAATTCGCTGATGGCTTCGAGCTCGGCATTTCCCTGAATGCGTTCTTTCAGAAAGTACTCGATGGCCTTCACATCGTGATTGGTGGTGCGCTCGATGTTCTTCACGCGTTGTGCGTCTTCCACACCAAAGTTGCTCGCGATCTCGTCCAATTTGGTGCGCGCGTGCGCCGACAGCGGCGGCACTTCGTCTATTTCAGGGAGATCCGCCAGCATTTGTAGCCAGCGCACCTCAACGTGCACGCGATGCCGGTTCAAACCGTACTCGCTGAAGATCGGCCGCAGGTCGGCGGTCTTGTCGCCGTAACGGCCATCGAGGGGGGAAACGGCGGTGAGGTTATTGAGGTCCATCGCGAATTCCTTGTAGGTAACTGCTCAATCTTTAACTACGGTTCGGGTATTCTATTGCTGTGGCTGTGGCGGGGAAAGGCATAACCGCGTAGGTGATTTCAAACGTCACACGTCACCGCCCTTGCCCGTGTTGAGGTAAAGGACCAAATTTCTCACTTAGCGTATACGCGAATTTATTTTACGGATGATTCAAACATGCTGACTGACTATCGCAAACACGTTGCCGAGCGCGCTGCGCTGGGTTTACCGCCGCTGCCGTTGAATGCAGCGCAGACCGCCGCGCTGGTGGAATTGATTAAAGCCAATGCCCCTGAGGGCAAGGAATTGGTGGAGTTACTCATTCACCGCGTGCCGCCGGGTGTGGATAAAGCCGCTTATGTCAAGGCCGGGTTCCTTGCGGCAGTGGCCAAGGGCGATGCCGCGTGTGCGCTGTTGACGCGCGAGCGCGCGACCGAGTTGTTGGGCACGATGCTCGGCGGCTACAACATTCAGCCGCTGATTGCGCTGCTCGAGGATGTTGCCCTCGCACCGCTGGCAGTGCAGGCGTTGTCGAAAACCTTGTTGATGTTCGATGCGTTTCACGACGTGGTAAGCAAAGCCAAAACCAATCCGCATGCGCAACAGGTGTTGGAGTCGTGGGCCAAGGCCGAATGGTTCAACGCGCGCCCGGTGTTGGCGGAGGAAATCACCGTCACGGTGTTCAAGGTGCCGGGTGAGACCAATACCGACGATCTGTCGCCGGCGTCGGAAGCGTGGAGCCGCCCCGACATTCCGCTGCACGGTAAGGCGATGCTGGTGAGCAAAATGCCCGACGGCTTGCAGACCATCGAGCAGTTGAAAAAGAAAGGCCATCCGCTCGCCTACGTGGGCGACGTGGTCGGCACCGGTTCGTCGCGTAAATCGGCCATCAATTCGGTGTTGTGGTATATCGGCGCCGACATCCCGTGTGTGCCGAACAAGCGCCAGGGCGGCGTGATTCTGGGCGGCAAAATCGCGCCGATTTTTTTCAACACTGCGGAAGATTCCGGCGCGTTACCGATTGAGTGCGATGTTAGCAAACTCAACATGGGCGACGTCGTCAAGATTTATCCGGCGCAGGGGCGCATCACCGACCTAAAAGGTAATGAACTGGCACGCTTCGATCTCAAGCCGAGCACGATGCCGGACGAGGTGCGCGCCGGTGGCCGCATTCCGCTGATCATCGGCCGTGCGCTCACCGACCGTGCGCGCGAGACGTTGCAGCTGGCGCATTCGACCGAATTCATTCGTCCGGTCGCGCCCAAAGATACCGGCAAAGGCTACACGCTCGCGCAAAAAATGGTCGGCCGCGCTTGCGGAGTTACCGGCGTGCGTCCCGGCACCTATTGCGAACCGCGTATGACCACGGTGGGTTCGCAAGACACCACCGGCGCGATGACGCGCGACGAATTGCAGGAACTTGCCTGTCTGGGTTTCTCGGCGGATTTGGTGATGCAAAGTTTTTGTCACACAGCGGCGTATCCGAAGCCGGTGGATGTGAAATTGCAACATGAACTGCCCGAATTTATGACGACGCGCGGCGGCGTGAGCTTGCGTCCCGGCGACGGCATTATTCACTCGTGGCTCAATCGCATGATCATGCCCGATACCGTCGGCACCGGCGGCGATTCGCATACGCGTTTCCCGATCGGCATCAGCTTTCCCGCCGGGTCAGGTCTGGTCGCTTTCGCCGCCGCGCTGGGCGTGATGCCGCTCGACATGCCCGAGTCGGTGTTGGTGCGCTTCAAAGGTCAGATGCAGCCGGGCGTGACCTTGCGCGATCTAGTCAACGCGATCCCGTACGTGGCGTTGCAACGCGGGTTGTTGACGCTGGATAAGAAGGGCAAGAAAAATGTCTACTCCGGGCGCGTGCTGGAGATCGAAGGACTGCCCGACCTGAAAGTGGAGCAGGCGTTCGAACTGGCCGACGCCAGCGCTGAGCGTTCTGCGAATGGCTGCACCGTGCGCTTGAACAAAGAACCGATCATCGAGTATCTCAAGTCCAATATCACCTTAATGAAATGGATGATCGGCAGCGGCTATCAGGACGCGCGTACTTTGCAGCGCCGCATCGACGCGATGGAAACCTGGCTGAAAACTCCCGAGTTGCTGCAACCGGACGCGGATGCCGAATACGCGCAGATCATCGAAATCGATCTAGCTGAAATTAAAGAGCCGCTGCTAGCGTGCCCCAACGATCCCGACGACATCAAACCGCTTTCGCAGGTCGCGGGCAACCATGTCGACGAAGTGTTCATCGGCTCGTGCATGACCAACATCGGCCATTACCGCGCAGCGGGTAAAGTGCTGGAAAAATCCGGCCGCGTGCCAGCTACCTTATGGATCGCCCCGCCCACCAAGATGGATCAGCACCAGCTTACCGAAGAAGGCTACTACTCCATTTTCGGTCAAGCCGGGGCACGTATGGAATTGCCCGGTTGCTCGTTGTGTATGGGTAACCAGGCGCGCGTCGCCGACAATGCCACCGTCGTCGCCACCGCCACGCGCAACTTCCCCAACCGCTTAGGCAAAGGCGCCAACGTGTATTTGTCGTCTGCCGAAGTCGCCGCCGTGACTGCGAAGCTCGGCCGTATTCCGACCGTCGCCGAATACATGGACAGCATGCGTGGCCTACAACCGCTGAGTGCAGAGATTTACCGTTATCTGAATTTCCACCAAATGGAAATCTACAAAGCCGTAGCGCAGAAGGTGATACCGATTACGGCGGTACGGTAGGGGTGTGGTCTGTCGCGCCCGATCAATTGCGTCTCTACCGGATTGTTACGTCTGCGCCGTTGTTTCGTATCTAAAAGTGTGTACACTCAATGTGTACACACTGAGGAGGACGGTGCCATGGCGAAGGTGAATGTGCGGGAAGCCCGCGAACAGTTACCGGATTTGCTGGACCGGGTCGAACATGGCGAGGAGGTAGTCGTCGTTCGGCGCGGCAAGCCCGTCGCGCGTCTCGTTCCGGTGGAACACACGCCGAAGCGGTTGCCGTCTTTGTCCGGGTTTCGCCAGTCCATCGGTTCCAAAGGCACGTCGTCCGTGGACCTGG
>JACQEQ010000208.1 GCA_016200445.1 Gammaproteobacteria bacterium
CTGACGTTACCGAAACGTTGGTTGCACGTCAGCCGATCTTCGACCGCACGATGGAAGTGGTGGCGTACGAGTTGCTGTTTCGCCGCAGCAATACAGAGCAGGCGGATGTAATCGACCATGATCATGCAACGTCGCAGGTGGTCGTCAATGCCTTCATGGAGATTGGTATCGGTAATCTGGTGGGTGACAAACTGGCATATATCAACATGCCCGGCGCGTTTCTGTTGGGGGAATACCCGATTCCGTTTCCGCAAGAAAAAGTCGTGCTGGAAGTTTTGGAGCACGTTGAAGTTAACGACAAGCTGCTTGCTGCATTGCATAAGTTGACGCTGGCAGGTTATGTGATTGCTCTCGACGACTATGTTTACAACGAAAAAACCAAGCCGTTGTTGAAGCTCGCAAGCATAGTGAAGATCGACGTGCTGGATGCGAAATTGGATGCCCTGCGCAAGCAAGTAGCGCAATTACGGCCCTATAAAGTGAAGCTGGTAGCGGAGAAAATCGAAACCCAAGAAATGTTCGATCAGTGCAAACGCTTAGGATTTCAGTATTTCCAGGGCTATTTCCTATGTCGGCCGCAGACCATAAAAGGTGCGTCGTTGCCCGCGAACCGGTTGCAATTACTGAATCTGCTGGCTGAGTTGAATGATCCGGATATTCAAATGAATAAGCTGGAGAAGACTGTCAGCAGCGACGTGAGTTTGAGTTATAAATTACTGCGAGTGATAAATTCCGCGCAGTATGGTATGCGCCAAAAAGTCGAGTCTTTACATCATGCTTTAGTGATGTTGGGCGTAAAAAAAATAAAAGATTGGGCGACCTTGATCGTGCTCACCAGCATCGATAACAAACCGCGTGAGCTGTTCGTTATATCGTTGCAGCGGGCCAAGTATTGTCAATTGCTGGCGCAACACCTCGGCGCGCCCAATGTTGACGCCTATTTCACTGCTGGATTGTTTTCTACCTTGGACGCATTGCTTGACAAGCCAATTGCCGAATTAATTCCGCAATTGTCGTTAGTCGACGAGTTGAATCAAGCCTTGCTCGAACGTAGCGGCATGATCGGCAACGTGCTCACCACTGTGATTGCTTATGAACAGGCGGATTGGAAAAAAATTACTCTGGCAGGCGTTACGCCAGCGCAATTGCGCAGCAGTTATCTTGAAGCCGTGCAGTGGTCGCGTGAGGCGGCCCAACAGCTGAATACAAAGTAGTGGGTGTTGATTTTAAAGCAGGCTAGGTTGAGACCAATGATGCGTGGATCTAAATATATTTTAATTGCGTTACTGACGGTGCTTGCTAGTGCTGCTATGGCGGCCGGAAAAACCGAGGACTTGCTGCACGCCGCCTGGGAAGGGCGTACCGAAGACGTGCAAAAATTTATTGCAGACGGTGCGGATGTTAACACTGCAAATGGACAGGGACGCACCGCGCTGATGGGTGCGAGTTATTTTGGAAATGAGAATGTAGTAAAGATGTTGCTGGCCGCCGGCGCCGACGTAAATGCCAAAGACAAGTTAGGCGCTACAGCGTTAATAAACGGCGCATTTTCCGGTAAGGAAGAAGTAGTGCGCGCGTTGATTGCCAGTGGTGCCGATGTGAATGCAAAAACCAGCAACGGTATTTCTGCCGCAAAAAACGCACAAAGCAAGGATTACAAAACCATCGTCGACATTCTCGCGAAAGCCGGCGCAGAGATTGAAGGTGGTAAAAAAGGCAAAGGAAAAAAGAAGTGACAAGCACGCTATCAGTAGTTTTGCATTAATAAAGCACGTTCCGCCACAGTAAATTCCTGCGCGACACCTGGCGCGGTATGTAATCGCACATCGAACTTTAAGCCGCCGAATTTTGATTCGCCCAGCTCGATCTGTGCCCGGTGAATTTCCACGATGCGTTGGACAATCGATAAGCCAAGGCCACTACCTGGTGCGCCGTTTCCAATCACGCGGTAAAAACGTTTAAAGATTTTTTCGCGCTCTTCCGCCGGAATTCCTGCGCCGCTGTCGGCTACGCGTAACACCATCGCTTGCTGGTCTTCAAACAGGCTGACCTCGACACGCCCGTTTCTGGGCGTATACCGAATAGCGTTTTCCACCAGATTGCGTAACAAAATGGTCAACATGACTTGTTTGCCGGTGACAATGCCCCGACAGCGCGCGTCCAGACTGATGTCGATTTCTTTTTTAACGGCATCGGTGGCGAGCTCCGACAACACTTCCTGCGCAATCTCTTGTAGATCAGCCGTTTCATTGCTGAGGGGAATGGCTTCTGGGTCGAGGCGTGCAAGCGTCAACAATTGCTCCACTAACGAGGTGGCGCGATCTACGCCATGAATTAATTCGTGTAATGCCTCGGTGCGCGTAGGTGCATCATCCGCGCGCAGTGCTACTTGTGCGTGCGTTTTTAATGCAGCTAGCGGCGTGCGTAGTTCGTGTGCGGCATCAGCCGTGAAATGCAAAATGTCGTTAAGTGCACTTTGTAAGCGCACGAACAAGTCATTCAATGCATCTACCAGTGGCCGCGTTTCCTCAGGCACACGGCGGTTGTCGATCGGTTCTAAATTGTCGAGCTTGCGTGCGGCGACCGCGCGCGTCACGCGTTTGAGCGGGCGTATTGCATAGCTGACGCCGAACCAGATCATCAAAGCCAGGACCGGCAGGGACAGCACCACCGCTGCGAGCAAGCGAAGTGCCACGTCGTCGCTTAACTGCTCACGCTGGAGATAGCGTTCGCCGACCTGTACTTGCAGATTCTTTTCGGCGTCGACTAACGCATACACACGCCAACGCTGCCCGTTGATCACGTGATCGCTGAAAATCTCAGGCGCTCCGGTCAGCGGATCGGTTGGCGCACTGTCGGAGCGGGCTACCAGCCTACCGTCGCCCGACCAGATTTGAAATGCCAGATGTTGTTCATATTTATGCACTTGCGGCGTGATGTGCTCAGGGATGTTATGGCTTTTACCCTGGGTTTGCGCAATATAAGCAAGTTGTTCATACAGTTCATGCGAACTTAACGTAAGGAGTGCGCGCGCAGACTGTGCCAGTTGCGCATCAAATAATTCCGCGATTTCGTACCGGTTGTCGTAATAATTCTTGATCGCTGTGGCGGCCCATACGACCAATGTGGCGGACAATAATGTCCATAATAAACGTTGGCGGATAGAGGGGTTCATTGCGCCTTATCCACGATATAGCCGACGCCACGGATGGTACGGATCAGTTCCGCCCCAAGTTTTTTTCGTAGATGATGGATGTGAACTTCGACTGCATTGCTGTCGACCTCGTCTTTCCATGAATACAGGCTTTCTTCGAGCCGGCTGCGCGATAATACGCGCCCGGCGTTGTCGAGCAGCATGTGCAAGATGGCGAATTCACGCGGCGGTACGTCCACGACCCGGCCGGCTTTGGTCACGCTATGCCCGGCGGGATCGAGTTCGATATCACCATGCGTGATGAGCGGTGCACGCCGGCCGCCTTGACGGCGCAGCAAGGCACGAATGCGGGCGCCCAGTTCATCGAGGTCAAACGGCTTCACCATGTAATCGTCTGCACCGGCATCCAGCCCGACGATCTTGTCGTTGACCGAATCGCGAGCTGTCAAGATCAGCACCGGAAGGTCTTTGCCGCTACCGCGAACTTTGTCCAGCACATGCAGGCCAGAGAGGCGTGGCAGACCTAAATCGAGAATCATTAAATCGTAGGGTTCGTGCGCGACGGCCGCGTTGGCAGCGTCGCCATCCATCACCCAGTCCACGGCATATCCTGCCTGGCGCAATCCCGTATGAATTCCCTTGCCGAGTAATTTGTCGTCTTCGACCAGAAGCAAGCGCATGCGGCAACCCTCTAAAAAAATAAACAGGCGCAGGGAAAAAGTCCCTGCGCCTGCTATCGTAACGCGCGTACGTTTGTTGGCAAATAGAAGCCGATTAGATAAAACTATGCAACGTGACTCATGGGTCCAGTTTTATGCGACGCGTTGGGTGTATTGCCAACGTCCATTTGAATACTGGTTGAAACAATATGCGGAATCACCTTGGCCGCTTGCAGAACGGCATTCACCGGCGAATGTCCCAATAACGCAGCAAGCGCGCTATAGATACCGGCCATCGGCAGGATTGCCATGAGCCCAAGGGGTTCGGTGTTAGCAATAAATACTGTGCCGATCAGGGCGATACTTAATGCGAGTTGCACACCTCGATATAATGCGGACTGATCGCCGAGGAAGCTGCGCAAAATGCCCGTTCCGGTCATGCCCGATACGACGGCATAACTGCCGATCAGCGGCAGCACGACTTCCAAGCCGAGCATAGGTGCGGGAGTGAAAATCGAGCCGACGAAAGCAGTGCCCAACGTCACGCGTAGAACGCGTTCGGCAAACGTCAATGTGTTAGTACCACTATTCTGGTTCACAAACGTATTCATCTATGCCTCCGTTGACTGTTAAAAGA
>JACQEQ010000209.1 GCA_016200445.1 Gammaproteobacteria bacterium
GCTCTAGAAATTTTTCAAGCACAGCTGCCGTAGGTTCTCCCGGCCGATTCGCTTTTGCATTTGATCAGACGGTAATACGTGGCAAAGTTCTGCGCGGAGTTTGGTGCCGGCTGCGTTAAGGGCGCGGTACACCCCTACCCAATAACCTGCATTGGCGCTAACCTTCGGCCATGCTCCTCAAGTTCACCAAAATGCACGGCCTGGGCAATGACTTCATCGTGATCGACGCGGTGCGTCAACAGGTGTCGCTGAGCGCGGAGCAGATTCGTTTATTGGCCGACCGCCACTTCGGCGTAGGCTGTGATCAGTTATTACTGGTTGAGCCACCGCAAAGCCAAGATGCCGAATTCCGCTATCGTATTTTCAACGCCGACGGCGGAGAGGTTGAGCAGTGCGGCAACGGCGCACGTTGTTTCGCACAGTTTGTGCGCGAGCAAGGTCTCAGCGACGCGAACGATATCGTGGTTGAAACCGCCGCCGGACTGATTCGCTTGAGTATCGAAACCAACGGTCAAGTTACGGTGAACATGGGTGTGCCGCGCTTCGCGCCGCGCGACTTGCCGTTTACAGCACGGCTGGAAGCAATGTTCTATTCTTTGGATGTGGCCGGGCAGACAATACGATTCGGTATCGCATCGATGGGTAATCCGCACGCGGTGATTGTGGTGGACGACATACAGACGGCGCCGGTATTGACACTTGGCGCGGCGCTCGAAAAGCACATTCGTTTTCCCAAGCGGGTAAACGTCGGCTTCATGCAAATTGTCAATGAGGGGCACATAAAATTGCGTGTGTTCGAACGTGGCGCGGGTGAGACGCTGGCATGCGGCACGGGCGCGTGCGCGGCAGTTGCGGTGGGCAGACGCCGCAGCGTGCTCGCCGACCGGGTGCAAGTGGATTTACCGGGAGGAATTTTGAACATCATGTGGCGCGGAGATAACGAACCGGTGTTAATGACCGGTCCCGCAACGACTGTATTCGCAGGAGAGATCGACGTATGAGCACGACCCAACAAGACTTAGCACGTATCTCTGAAAAAGAAGTCATGCACTACTTACAACAGAATCCGGATTTTTTCGAAGCGTATCCGCAGGTGCTGGCCGAGATCAAGTTGCAACACGACAGCGGCAAAGCGGTGTCGCTGATCGAGCGGCAAGTCGCGGTGCTGCGCGAGCAACGTAAAAAACTCAAGCGCCAGTTGCAGGATTTAGTCGACATCGCACGCACCAACGACGACTTAGACCGCCGTCTGCACCAGCTCACACTGCGGCTGATCGATTGCCGCCGCTTGGGCGATGTGCTGGATATGTTGAAGCACTATTTACAGCGCGATTTCGCGGTCGACGCCGTGACCCTGCGACTGCGTGCGATTTCCGGTCGCACCGATCTTGACATGTTTCCGGAATTCAACGCCGACGCTGAAAGTGTGTTCGACGGTTTCACGCGCCTAGTCACGGAACACAAGCCGGTGTGCGGACGTTTTCGGCCCGAGCAAATGCGCCAACTGTTTTCTGTCAACGTCGGGAACATCGGTTCGGCAGCGTTGATCCCGCTGTATGACTTGCCGGTGTTCGGCATGTTGGCGGTGGGCTCGGTCGATACGCAACGCTTTCATCCTGAACAAGGCACGGTATTTCTCGCGCAGCTGGGCGAGCTGGTCAGCCGCGCGCTGCGCGTTTGCATTGCAGAATAAGGCAGTTTTCCTGAGTAGTTTGAGTTTACCTTGATGCGTACGGCCGCTGTGGAGTGGGTGGATCGCTTTGTCGTGCATCTGCGCGACGAACGCCGCATGTCGCCGCATACCGCGACGAATTATGAGCGTGATCTGCGGCGCGTGGTCGAATTTTGCACCGCCAAAAGCGTGTTCGACTGGAGCGAGCTCAACGCCCATGTCGTGCGCGGCTACGCCAGTTGGCGGCATCGTAGCGGCATCGGCGGGCGCAGCATTCAGCGCGAGTTGTCGGCGCTGCGCATGTTCTATAAATATCTGGATCGTGAAAATGTCACGCACAGCAACCCCACGCTGGGCGTGCGCGCGCCCAAAGCAGTGCGCAGGTTGCCCAAAACTCTCGACGCCGATCAAGTCAGCCGCTTGTTGCAGATCGATCCCGCCGATATCCTGGCGGTGCGCGACTACGCCATGATGGAACTGCTGTATTCGTCGGGTTTACGGCTGGCAGAACTTGTGGGTCTCGACATCCACGATATCGATCTAATAGACAAAACCGTGCGCGTGACCGGTAAAGGTTCCAAAGCACGCATGGTGCCGGTCGGCCGCAAAGCGCAAAGTGCGCTGCAAAACTGGCTGGCACGACGCGCTTGCTTGGTGTCAGGTAATGACAAGGCGGTATTTATCAGCAAGCGCGGTCAGCGCATTTCGCCGCGCGCCGTGCAGTTGCGGCTGCGTGAGTGGGGCATCACGCAGGGAATTAGCAGCCCGCTGCACCCGCACAAGCTGCGCCATTCGTTTGCCAGTCATCTGCTTGAATCCAGCGGCAACTTGCGTGCGGTGCAAGAGCTGTTGGGCCACGCCGACATCTCCACCACCCAGGTGTACACGCACCTCGACTTTCAACACCTCGCCAAGGTTTACGACCAGGCACACCCGCGCGCGAAGAAAAATTTCAAGGCGAAATGACCAACCACCCCGTCCGCTACGCGTCCACCCCTCCTCGAAAATGAGGAGGGGAGGTTCGGGTATTTCTCCCCTCCTCATTTTCGAGGAGGGGTGCCCCGCAGGCGACCGCCATGGAGGGCGGAAGGTAGAGCAACGCAGGAGCAGTTGCCGGGGTGGGGTGGTTGGTCCGTCTACACCGCATCCCGCACAATTTTCCACTGCGCTAATTTCTGGCTGTAACTCAAGCCCGCATGTGCCGGGCTGGTCGACGGCAGCCGCACATAACGCAGCGATTCGCCAGCGCTGCCCAAGGTCGGCAACACATATTTTTTGAACGCCGCTTCCGCTTTCGCGCCGTTGAAAAACACCTGGCGGATGTGCGGATGCTGGGCAAAAAACCCGGAAAAATCGTTGGCTACGATCGAGGCTTCCGCAATATCCGCATCCAAGCTGCCGACGCGCTGGCAACACCGCAGCACATCCCACAATGCGATGCCGTGGGATTGGAGTAGGCGCAACCGTTCTGCATACGGAAGTTCCAGCGCCACACCAAACAGTGCCGCCATGATCGGCCAAAACGCATTGCGGGCATGTGCGTAGTACTGCGCGTGTTGCAACGAACGCACGCCCGGCATCGAGCCGAGCAGCAGTATTTTAGCGTCAGGTCGTGACACCGGTGCAAAACTGTGGATCGTCGTCATAACGGCGTATGGACTTACGGAAGTAGAATTTCCGTCGGCTTGCCGTCCAGACTGAGCTGGTTTTTATCTTCCCAATACTGCCGTATTCCGTTTGCGCCTTTCTTCTCCGCCCACTGCGTCAATTGCTCGCGTTGCGCTTTAAAGTCAAGAAAAGGCACGCCGAAGCCGCACGAAGTTTGCACCAGCTCAATCGCAACATCGATGATTTGGCGCGCCCCGTTAAAGTTCGGAAACAATGCGTGCAGCGAAGCCCACTCCGCATCGCGCGGATGCAGCGCGCGCGCCTGGCCGTATACACGCAGAATCAACGGATCGCCTTCGAACGCGCAAAACATCAACGTAATACGCGACAGCTCGCGTAAATGCGCCGCCGTCTCGTTGCCGCTGCCGGTCAGGTTGAGCCAGACCGCGCGGTTCGCCGTGAGCACGCGCAGTGTATCCATGCCTTTCGGCGACACATTGACCCGGCCATCCGCAGCGGCAGTGCCCACAAAAAACATTTTTTGCCGCGCAATGAAGGCGGTCAGATTGCCGGTTAATTCGGTGTATTGTTTGCCCATGTATGTTTGCCTGTTGTGCGGTAGAACGCGTTACCCGTTTAGTAAATACTCCTGACTACATCACCGCTATATTTTGTCTTGTCCAAGAACCTTGAAATATACCCCTGCCGTTTCCAGAGTTGTTCATGGTAAAGCGCTGAAATTTCCGGAACACAGGATTTTCGGACCGTATCCAGTTTCAGAAGATTATTCTTCCAGGTGTTGATATTAGGATGGCGCGAACCGTCGAAGATGCCAGGTCTTAACTTATCGAGATACTCCAGCCGCTGGAGCAGCGGCGCATAACCGGCGTCCACCAATGAAAACGCGGCGCCGTTAAAGAACGGTGCAGCTATTACCGCTTTCTCGAGATGATCGAACTTGCTCAGTAACCCTTCGCGGACTTCATTAAATTCCCGCTCGGTTTCCTTGACGCTCAAATGGAAGACATCCCACAGGCACTCGCTGCCGAACTCGATCCAGCTGCGGTTTTTTGCGCGGAGAATAATGTCGTGAGGGTGGAGTCTATTCGGATAAGCCTCGTCGAGGTATTCGTTGATCGCCATGGATTCGAAGAGCACGTTCTCGTCCACCAGCAGCACCGGTACCTTTTTTAAAGGCGAACGTTCGATGAACCAGGCGGGTGGATTTGCCAGGTCGATATATTCAATGTCGTGCTCAACCCGTTTATGTTCGAGCACGATAGTGGCGCGTTGCACAAAGGGGCAGAGCTTGAAACTAATCAGTTTGGGCTTCATTGGGGCTGCCGTGAAATTCGCTTCAGGATGAATTAGGGTCGCGACGCAACCATGAACGATGGTTCGGCAGCACCAGACCTAACAGACCGAGAAAGATGTAACTCAGCATGTCGTTGACCGCCGACCACTCCTGCAACACGTAGTGACCCACCATGAGACTGAGCATGAAGGCGAACCACCCATAGATGGTGTAACGCTTATAGGTATTGCTTAGCAGCGCCAGCCCCAGCGTGACTTCGATGTAAGGAATCAACTGAAGATAGGCGCTCACCAAACCCGGCGGAAGTTTGATGCGCAAATCACCTTGAAACAAGCCTAAATAATAGTCGTGAAAACCGCCGTGGCTGAAAAATTTGCTGGTGCCGGCAGTCAGCAAGATGATTGCCATGGTGACACGCACCACGCGTTCAGCGTCTTTTAAAATGGTTGCAGTAATCACCAGCGGGCTCCTGCGTGCGAGCTAAGGTTTGAACGCCGTTGCAAGACGGTTAAATTGTATGGCTTCCGAAATTTCTTTGGAAAATTTCGCAGAGCTTAACTTGGTCAATAATTCAAAGGCCGCCTGATAGCTAACGGGCCC
>JACQEQ010000210.1 GCA_016200445.1 Gammaproteobacteria bacterium
ATCATGGGTATGCAGTTCACTAACCGAAGGGATGACGGGGTGAAACGTTCAAAGGCGGCGCATGAGTCACGATGCATCGAGGCAAGTAAAGAACACGGCGCCACTTCATAACAGACAACACCGGCAAAAAAAGCTTTCCACATCCTGGGCACCGGGTTCAGAGTTGGGTTTTTCTACACCCTCGTTGACGGTGTAGAAAAACACTGCCTCAACGTCTGCTTTTTCGTAATTCTCTGAATGGCCGGTCTTGCCCGGGAGCGGGCCTTCGCGCGAACATTTGGAATCCCGCGCGCCAGTGAATACCCTACAAAAGCGCCTTCAAGCGATACAACGTCTCCAGTGCTTGGCGCGGAGTAAGCGTATCGGGATCGATTTTTTCCAAGGCATCCAATGCAGGCTGCGGTTCGGTCGTATCAAAAAGCGCCAGTTGTTGTTGAGGGGCGGATGGACGTGCAGCGTGAATTTCCAATTCCAATAATTTTTGCTTGGCCCGTTCGATAACTGCGCGCGGCACGCCCGCAAGTGACGCAACTTGCAAGCCATAGCTTTGGCTGGCCGGGCCATTCTGCACGGCGTACATGAACACAATGCGGTCGCCGTGTTCGACGGCGTCGAGATGCACGTTGGCGCAGGTGCCGTGGGTTTCGGGCAGGCAGGTCAGTTCGAAGTAATGCGTGGCGAATAAGGTAAATGCGCGCACGCGCTTGGCGATGTCTTCGGCGCATGCCCAAGCCAGCGACAAGCCGTCGAAGGTGCTGGTGCCGCGGCCGATCTCATCCATTAAGACCAGGCTGTGTCCGGTGGCATTGTGCAGGATGTTTGCGGTCTCGGTCATTTCCACCATGAAGGTCGAACGCCCGCTGGCTAGATCATCGGCCGCGCCGATGCGTGTGAAAATCCGGTCGAGCTCGCCGATGACGGCGCGGCGCGCGGGCACGTAACTGCCCACGTGGGCCAGCAATGCGATGAGCGCGGTTTGACGCATGTAGGTGGATTTTCCGCCCATGTTGGGGCCGGTGATGATCAACATGCGGCGCGTGTCGTTCAGGCGCACGTCATTGGGAATGAAGGGCGCGTCTCTGACCTGTTCCACCACCGGATGCCGGCCGGCGTTAATGTCAATACCTGGGTATTCGCTTAACTCCGGGCAGGTGAGATTCAAGCTGTCAGCGCGCTCGGCGAAGGTGTTCAATACATCCAGCTCGGCCAGGGCTGCGGCCGCATCTTGCAACACCGCAAGATGAGCCAGCAAGCGTTCGAGTAATTGCTCATAGAGAATTTTCTCGCGCGCCAGCGCGCGCTCGCTGGCGCTGAGGAATTTGTCTTCGAAAGCTTTTAGTTCCGGCGTGATGTAACGCTCCGCGCCTTTGAGAGTTTGACGGCGGATGTAGTCCTCCGGAACTTTTTCGCTTTGCGCGCGCGTGACTTCGATGTAGAAGCCATGCACGCGGTTGTAGTTCACTTTCAAGTTCGCAATGCCGGAACGCGAGCGTTCGCGCAGTTCCAGCTCGATCAGGAATTGATCGGCGTTGTCTTTCAGGCCGCGCAGTTCGTCCAGCTCCGAGTCGTGACCCGGTGCAATCACGCCGCCGTCGCGAATAAGGGCGGGCGGCGTTTCGATCAGTGCCTGCAATAACAGCGCATGGATATTAGGATCGACCTCGAGACGTTGCCGTAATTGCGTTAACAGTAGCGCATCGAGCGGAGTTAATTGCGCTCGTACTTCCGGCAACGCTCCCAGCGCATTGCGCAATTGCGCCAGGTCGCGTGGCCGCGCCGACTTTAGTGCGACGCGCGCCAGTATGCGTTCCACATCGCCGATGCCGCGCACTACGCCGGACAAGTTTTCATAATTTCTATTGTCAAGCAGCGCTCCCACGCTTTGCTGGCGTAAGCGTAATTCGGTGCGTGCGCGCAATGGACGGTTCAGCCAACGGCGTAGTAACCGGCTGCCCATGGTGGTGGCGCAGCGGTCGAATACCGAGGCCAAAGTATATTCGCTCCCGCCGCCGAGATTAGTGTCGATTTCCAGATTGCGGCGCGTTGCGGCGTCGAGGATTACACTGTCTTCGCGCCGTTCCACCCGCAGTGCGCGCAAGTGCGGCAGTGCGGCGCGTTGGGTTGCTTGCACGTAGTTCAACAGGCAACCGGCGGCGTCGAGCGCCACCGACAGATCGTCGGCGCCAAAGCCTGACAAATCTTTGGTGCCGAATTGCGCGATCAACAAACGCCGCGCCGCGTCGCGTTCAAAATGCCAGGGCGGTTGTTTACGCAATCCCGCGCGTGCTTGGATGGCAGCGGGGGGCGACCACTGCTCGTCTATCAGCAACTCGGCCGGTTGCAGCCGCTGCAACTCGCCCAGTAACGCTTCGCCGCCGCGCACTTCCATCACGGTGAAGCGGCCGCTGCTCACGTCGAGCACCGCCAGGCCGTAGTGCTCGCCGTGCGCGCGCAGCGCGGCGAGTAGATTGTCGCGGCGTTCATCCAGCAGCGCTTCGTCCGTCACGGTGCCCGGTGTCACCACCCGTATGACTTTGCGTTCCACCGGGCCCTTCGACGTAGCCGGGTCGCCGATCTGTTCGCAGATTGCGACCGACTCGCCCAGTTTTACCAGACGGGCCAGGTATTGATCTGCAGAGTGATATGGAATACCCGCCATCGGAATCGGCTCACCGGCCGATTGCCCGCGCGCCGTGAGCGTGATGTCGATCAGGCGCGCGGCTTTGCGCGCATCGTCGTAAAACAGTTCGTAAAAATCGCCCATGCGATAGAACAGCAAGATATCGGGATGCTCCGCCTTCAGACGCAGGTATTGCTGCATCATCGGCGTGTGTGTTGCGAGGGCAGGCGTGGGTGTCGGCATATCCGGAAGGGTGGGCGTCAGCGTACTGATTTTGGAAAGGCCAGCAGCGCCAGACCGTAGAGCACCAGCCCAAATACGAACACCAGCGTAAACCCGGCATGCATGGCAAGCAGCATGGTGCCGGCGGCGCTAAAGACCGAGGCGCACTGATTCACGCTCATGGCCCACGGCAGCACTGCGGGCATGTCGCTGCCAACCATATCGAGCGCGAGCGGGAGAGGCAGGCCCATGCAAAACGCCAGCGGTGCGATCAGCCCGATAGTCAGTAGAATTTTGTTTGCAGGTGTGAAGGCCAGTGCGCTATCGAACAGCGGGCCTAGGATATTGACATAGAGCAGGCAGAGCGCGGCGATGACGGCAACCGCCCAAAACGCCGTTGTAAGGTGATGGCGCGCTTCGGCGAAACGTTGCACTAACAGGCTGCCAAGGCCACTGAAAAGCAGAGTTGTCGTCAACACCACAACCAGCGTGTGCACCGGGTGGTAAAGCAGTAGCATGAATTTCTGAATCAGCGCCATTTGCAACAGCGTGGAAGCAGCGCCGATGAGCAGGAAATACCACATCACACGCCCCAGCGCAGGATTGCGCGGCACATCGCGCAACATGCTGCGGGAAAACAATAACGGCAGGAAAATGATCAGCAGGCTTGCCGCAGCTGCGGTAATAAATGTCGCGACTAGCACCAAGTAGCCCCATTCCATCAGCGCCATACCCGCAGTGTCGGGCGGGGCTAACATCTCGTTGAGGCTTTTCCATTTGAAAAAATGAAAAAAATAAGGACGATCGTCGGTGGCGGGTTCCAGATTATATTTGTAGCGATCCATAAACACGTTTTTACGTTCGCCCAGCAGTGCTTGAGCGCCAGCGAAAAAATAAGCGCGGTCAGTGATGTTGAACAGGTGCGCGTCTTCCTCCTGCATGCCAGGGTAGTAACCCAGATCGAATTTGTATTGGCGGCAGAACGCCTGCAAGGTGGCAATTTCCGCAGTGCTATACGGACTGTTTTTTACGATCAGGGTCGCAGTCTGGCTGCTGCGCAGTAAAAACAGTTGTTCTGAAGGCGCGCGTATACCGCCGCGTTCGAGCGCTTCTGCTGCGGTCGCAAGCAGTTTTAAAGTGTCACGTGGTGGTACGTTGATCCAGCGTGTGATAGCCAGATAACCGTTAGGTTCAAGGTGCGCGAGATATTCGCGTAGCGCTTCCACGGTGTAGAGATAATTTTCAGCCAGTGCGTAGCGTCCGCTCGAAGTTGCAGCGACCGGATTCAGCAGCGGGATTTGAATCAAGTCGAACTTCTGATCGCTCGCGGCGATGTAACTGCGCGGTTCGGAAATATGCAGTTTGACGTCGGGCGATGCGTACAGCTCGCCCGACAACACGCTGTACTCGCCGCGCACCAGCGCAGCGATTTGCGGATTGATTTCGACCGCTTCGATCAGCGGCACGTTATGCATGCGTGCTTGCAATACGTCGTTGCCGCCACCTGCACCCACCACCAATACATGCTGCAAGGTGTGCAGGTGATACGGCAATGCGGACGTGGTCTGATCCAGGTAATCCATTTCCGCTGGATTTTTAGCCGGACGCGTAATCACCGTTAACGCGTCGCCATCGGTAAACACGCCGACTTGTTCCGGTGGTTCGTGCGTGGCTTGCAAACTTAATCCCGGCGCATAGCGCCACGGGATCAGTGTATTTTCGACTACACTGACCAGACCCAAGGGGCTTGAACGTTCGCTGACCAATTGCGCACCGCCGACCTGCAGAATTTGCGGCAGGCTTTTATTCGGCGTGATTTGCAACTCGGTCCAACGTCCAGGCAACAGGATTACAGCGATGCCCATCAGCGCAAAAATGGCGCCGCCCATGCGCGGGTCAACGCGTAATTCCCACCAGGCCAGCGCCGCTGCCGCCAAACCCAAGGCACCGACGCTGCGTAATGCGTTGTCCGGCACCACCGTAAATAACAGTGCAAAAATAAGTAAAGTACCGGCGCCAGCACCGATGGCCGTGGCGGTGTGTATACGTACCGCGTCGGTGTGAAACACCACTAGACAGAGTGTCAGCGCACTCGCCGAGAAAAAAAACGGCAACCCCAGTAACGCGCAAATTACGACGAGGATCAGCGGTTGATTTTTGTCCTGTAAAACCTCTTCGAGATTGAATGGTATTTGTTCGACTGCGATAAAACTTGCGACAGTGGTCAGTCCGAACAAGACCAACGCGGTGAGATACACGCTGGAAAAACGTGGCAGCAGCCGGCGCCGTGCAAAAGCCACCCACATGCCGCCGGCGCCAAGTCCGAGCAGGGCTAAACTTACGATCATGAACGCGAAGTGTTGCCACTGCACAATCGACAATAAGCGGGTGAGTAGAATTTCGTAGGCCAGCGTCGCAGCAGAAATCAGTAACACCGATCCATAGGGGGGTGCTTCCGGCAGTACCGGGTGAGAACGGACTTTTGTTGAGACTGCGCGTGTTTCCCGGTTCCTGCGGACGGTGGCGCCCTTGACCGCTTGCGCCGCAGGAATCGCTTTTTTTACAGCCATGGTGACCCTAAAAAGCGGCAGGTGAGTGAAGGGTTGTTACTTTAACGTGGTTGTTGAACGATACCAAGAAGCCGCCTGTGGATATTAGCGATCAAGTCGTCAATTTGAAATGCTGATGCTGTGGACATGGGTTCATAGTTTAAATGGAGCTTAATTGATGACCGAGTGCATTTCTTCCTCAACTAAATGCGTCGCTCGTTACCGACTTGTACCAGCCGTCGGCGTAGATCGCTTCGGCGGCGCGTACCGAGCGCGGTGCTTCACGCGGGCTCACGCCGCCGGCCCCTTGCACGTCGACGATGCCCTCCGGTGTTGCGCGATACACGGCGGCGACGGTGATGCCGTAGTCGGGCGCAATCAAGCTGTAGCAGGTATTGATCCAAGACGGATCGACCGGAGGTTGACCAAGTAGCAGGGCGGTAATTTGTGCGGCGCAGACTTTCGCTTGGCTGTGCGCCGAATAGCCGGACTTAGGCATTTTTCCGCCCAGGCAGGCGTCGCCGATGACGTGGATGTTCGGGTGCAGCTTCGATTCGAAGGTGCGCGGATCCACCGGACACCAGCCGGTTTCATTCGCAAGGCCGGCGCTATGCGCCAGCGCACCGGCCTTTTGTGCCGGAATCACGTTGATGACGGCGGCTTTGTGTTCGCTGTTTCCGGCGTAGATCGCATGGGTCTTGACATCAACGCGTGTCACCTGGCCGCCTTGCGAGCCGGGCACCCATTCGATCATGTCTTTATAAAGTTCATCCCAGGCATCTTGAAATAACGGCTGTTTGGAAAACTTATCTTTCGCATCCAAGATTACGATCTTGGATTTTGGCTTACTCTGCTGCAAGTAGTGTGCGATCAAGCTGGCGCGTTCATACGGGCCGGGCGGGCAACGAAACGGATCGGCGGGCGCGGCGATGATCACGACGCCGCCGTCGGGCATATCAACGAGTTGTTTGCGCAATAACGCGGTTTGCGCGCCCGCTTTCCAGGCATGCGGCATGGTCTCGCTGGCGGCTTCGTCGTAGCCTTCGATGGCGCCCCATATGAAATCGATACCGGGGGAAATCACCAGTCGTTCATAGTTGAGTTTTTTCCCGCCCAGCAAGCTCACGCTTTTGGCAGCGGCATCCACGGAAGTAACGGTGTCGTACACCACATCGATGTTGTATTTCCTGGCCAGCGTGTCGTAAGTATAGGTGAGCGCATCGAGCGTACGCAGGCCGCCGATCACGGTGTTACTGAACGGACAGGTGACGTAGCGGCGGTTTTTTTCGATCAACGTGATGCCGATCGCAGGCCCGGCCAGTTTGCGCAGATATTTGGCGCAGGTCGCACCGCCGAAACCTCCGCCGGCCACCACGATGCGCGGGGTACTGCCACTGCTTAACGACGCGCAACCGGCGCTGCCCAGCACGGACAATGCGCCAGCGTATTTGAGAAAATCACGGCGAGTCAGAGTGTTCATGGCGGCTCCTCCGGGTCAGGGCTTGATTTTGTTCTTCAGCGGCTGAAAATAATCCGCGATGCGTTGGATTTCTTCATCGGTATAACCTTTGGCAATACGATCCATCACGGTGCCGGGCCGCTCGCCGGATTTAAACGCTTTGAGCGCCGCAACAATCGCATCTGCGCTGAGCAGGTTGATCGAAGGAATGCTGCCGGTACTGACTCCATCCATGCCGTGACAACCCGCGCAGGGGTTGGCAAGAATGGCGCCGCGTAAATCGGCGGCGGCCGCAATATTAACGCTGCCGCAACCAAGTGCGGCGGCCAGGCCAAGTACATGGAATTTGGCTGCAATCATGACGCAATCTCCCCGTTATTCTTTAACTATTCGAAGTATGGCGCCGTCGCAACGCGGCGCCATCGGGAGTATTACGGAGCGGGGGACGATTTTAGCAAGTAGCTGCGCAGTAGCTTCAAGGCCAGCAACATCATTGGTGTGCCATGTAATAACAAATCGAAAATATCGATCGGACGCGTCAAGCTCCCGGCCGTTAACAGTTGCAATTTTTCCAGCAGGTGCGGTTGCGGAACAAATGGCGCCAACCCGAGTGTCAACGCGGCGATGAGCAATACATACAGCGGAACTTTATCCAGCCAGGTCAGCATCACGGCGTCGCTGCTTGCGGGTTTTGTGCGGCGATCTCGCGGCGTACGTCATCCATGTTTAAGGCTTGCACTTGTGCAATCAGCTGCTCGAGCTGCGGCTTGGGAAGCGCACCGGGTTGCGCATACAACAGAATTTGCTCGCGAAACACCAGCAACGTAGGAATCGAGCGAATGTCGAATTGACCGGCGAGCTCTTGCTGGTCTTCGGTGTTGACTTTTGTGAAGGTAATGGCTGGATGTTCTGCGGCAGTTTGTTCGAATACCGGTGCGAACGACCGGCATGGCCCGCACCAGGGCGCCCAGAAATCGACGATGACGGTGTTGTTGTTTTCAATCGTGCCGTGAAATGTAGCGAGGGTGAGTTCTGTGACCATGGAGAAATCCTTGAATGCTATTCGTAAGTTAATCGTCTTTCGAGGTGGCGTCTGGTTTGCGTTTGACGGTGTGCAATTTAACGACCTGCGAGCGTTTCGGTTCGTCCACAAAATGCGGACGGTCGGCTTTGGCGCGGCCAGTTTCGTTTGCCAATTCCGCCTCGCGTGCAGTGATCAAGCCCAGGCACTCGCGAATACCTTCCACCGTATTGGGCGACAGTACATGCTTCATCCCCGGCGGGGTGTGCGTGTCTTTCGCAACGTCGGTCAACACGCGTTTCATCATGCGCAAAATGCGCTCTTCTTGGCTTAATGGAATGTCAGTCACAGGCAAATCCTCAGTGGTGCGATAGACGAATTGTCGCACGCCACCCGCAGTGGCAACTATTCAAGAACGCGCAGTTTCGAGTCGATACCCCTGAGGAGATAGGCGTAGCCGGTAAATTTAGAACAATCCGCACAAAATCAGCGCGAGATAACGGGTCGATGAAGCTCAAGTTCGGTAGTTTCACGCAGCGGGTGGCGTTGATCGCTCTAATATTGGCGGTATTGATTGCGGTAGCAGTGATATATGCACGTCAAATCGTCGATGACGCATCCAAAAAAAGTCTGGCGTCGATCTCGGAAAGTCAGCAAATCGAAAACGCATTGCACAACCTGCGCGCGACGATGCAGGGCTATGAACAATCGATTTACCAGTATTCGCTACTGCAAGACAAGCACCAGCAGGACCGGGTATTGTCATTAAGTAATAATGTGGTGTTTCAAACCGCAGGCTTGCTCAATACGCCGGTTGCTCAGAAAACCGACTCGGTAGCGGAGGCGGTGCTAACCCTCGAAACCGATCTGCGCCGGCTGCAAGCCGAAGTGCGCAAGCTGCTGGTGGTGATGGCTAATGCGGGGACGTTCTATCCCGGCATGACGATCCTGACCGAAAAAATGTACCCGACCAATATCGGTTTCATGCAAGCCGTCGAGCTCGCCATTTTAGAAGCGGAGGGGTCGCTCAAGCATCGCGAGCAGCGCGAGATTCTTAATATTCTGAAAGAAGCAAAGTATGCCTGGGCGCAACAGATCAGCTCGGTACGCGTATTCATTGCAAATCGTGCCGGTGCGTTCGGCGAGCCGCAAAAAAGTATGGAATTAAATGAAAATAACCGGCGCATGTACGCTGAAATCGTCGCTTTGCAGTTGAATAAGCTCAATGTCTATGCGGCTCGCGGCCAATTAGGCATGCAGCAAGGCGAGTCGTTGGCGGCGATGCGGCAAGCGCTGGATCGCTACGAGCAAGATTTTCAGGCCGCCGCGAAAATCTATCTTTCCGAAAACTGGCGCGCCGATATTCCGATTATGCGTGAACAGATCCGCCCGATGTTGGATCGGGTATGGCGCGATATCGACGGCATTGAAAAAACCGTCGAGCAGCAAGGCGATGTCAACATCTTCGACCTTGTGGAAACCACCGGCACCTTGTCGCGATTTATCTGGATGTTCAGTCTGTTTGGTTACCTGGTTTTAGTGTTCGGTTATTTGATGTTCGAATATGCCGTGCGCCGCCCCATGCTGCAAGTCGCCCAAGCACTGGATGCTTATGGTCAAGATGTGACCTATACCCCGGTGATAAAATTTAATACCGAGGAAACCCGCACACTGGTCAGCGCATTTTCGCGTATGCAAAAACACGTCGAGTCGCGTCAAACCCGCTTGGAGTCGATTCTTGACAATGCCGGCGAGGGAATCATTACCCTGAGCGACGAGCGGCGCATCGAGTCGTTTAATAATGCCGCGCAAATTCTGTTCGGCTATCAGGCGGATGATGGCCGGCAATGCGGGCGAAGAAAATGTGCAGTTCGTGCGCCGGTTATACGGTGCCGATCCGCTTAAAGGTGCGATGCGCTTCAGTAGCGTGGTATCGGCGCAACGCAAAATTGGCGGCATATTTCCGTTGTCGATCAACTTGAGCGAATTACGCGTCGACGACCGGCGGTTGTTTGTGGCGATTGTCGAAGACATCAGCGAACGTCAGGCCATGTTGCAGCATTTAAAACATTTAGCCGAACACGATTCGCTCACCGGCCTGTACAACCGGCAATATTTTATGGACGAGCTGGAGCGTGTGGTGGGGCGTTCGGCGCGCAAACGCGGCGGTATCCAGCACGCATTGCTGTACATTGATCTCGACAATTTTAAATTCGTCAACGATACGCTGGGTCATCTGGCCGGCGACAAAGTGCTGGTCGAGGTGACGCAGATGCTGCAGAAGCGTTTGCGCAAAAGCGATTTGCTGGCGCGCTTGGGCGGCGATGAATTCGCGGTATTGTTGTACGACGTGGATTTGCCGCAAGCGGAACAAGCGGCTGAGTTTTACCGGTTGCAATTGGCCGACTACGTTTTTAAATACGAAACGAAGACCCTCGACGTCGGCTGTACCATCGGCGTCGCCATGTTCACGCCCGATGTTAACAATAAAGAAGATTTGCTGGCGCGTGCCGACATTGCCTGCCACATCGCCAAACGCGCCGGTCGCAATGCGGTGCATGTCTACCAGTCCGACGACAAAGAAAACATGACTAGCATGCATGCGGACATGGGCTGGGCGCGGCGCATCAAGCAGGCCATCGAAAACGATCACTTTGTGCTGGCCTGCCAGCCGATTGCGTTTACCGATACCTTGATTGTATCGAGCTACGAAGTGTTGCTGCGGATGCGCGGCGAAAGCGACGAATTCGTGATGCCGGCGGGATTCTTGCCGTCGGCAGAACGCTTTGGCTTGATGCTGGATATTGATCGTTGGGTCATCGAACACGCCGTGGCTTCGCTGGCGGCACTGCGTAAAAACACCCCTTTGCTGCGTTACTCGGTGAATCTGTCCGCCAAAGCGGTATGCGATCCCAGTCTGCTGGAGTTCATCAAAGAATTGCTGGTACGTCACGCGGTCGAGCCCGGCGCCATTACGTTTGAGATCACGGAAAATATCGCCATCGGGAACCTAAGCATGGCCGTGCAATTCATGGAGCAATTGCGCGCGCTGGGTTGTTTCACCGCACTGGATGATTTTGGTGTCGGCTTCTCGTCGTTTGCCTATCTAAAAGATCTGCCGGTCGACTATGTCAAGATCGACGGTTCCTTCGTAAAAGATATCGAGACCAACGCCCTGCATCGCGCCATGGTCAAATCCATGAATGAGGTTTCGCATGCGGTCGGCAAAAAAACCGTTGCTGAATTTGTGGAGAGCGAACGCAGTTTGCTGATGTTGCGCGAGATCGGGGTGGATTGCGTGCAGGGTTATTACATCGGCAAACCAATGGTGATCGAAGTTCCGCAGTATCGGGTGCAAACGGGGAGCGGCGGGTAAAGGTTGATGGTTGATAGATGATGGTTGATAGAAAAAATTTGCAATTGCAGATATCGAACGACACCCTTAAAAACCATCAACCATCAACCATCAACCATCAACCATCAACCATCAACCATCAACCATCAACCATCAACCGCTCATTAAGCGGAACGCAGCTTGCATCGCAAGCGGTATGTTGACAAAAACGCAGATGTTTTGCCGCACCCGCCATGACTAAATCAGATCGGGTCAGACCCATTGTTAAAGTTGCACAGAACCGCGAACGC
>JACQEQ010000054.1 GCA_016200445.1 Gammaproteobacteria bacterium
GATACCATCATCAACCAGAAAACCACCGGCGTTAAGTGTATCTACGTCGCGATTGGCCAGAAGCAATCGTCGGTGGCAAACATCGTGCGCAAGCTGGAAGAGCACGGCGCGATGGCGCACACCATTGTGGTCGTTGCGGGCGCATCTGAATCGGCAGCGATGCAGTTCATTGCGCCGTACTCCGGTTGCGCGATGGGCGAATACTTCCGCGACAACGGCGAAGACGCGCTGATTATTTATGATGACTTGACCAAGCAAGCCTGGGCATATCGCCAGGTGTCGTTGCTGCTGCGCCGCCCGCCGGGTCGCGAAGCGTATCCGGGCGATGTGTTCTATCTGCACTCCCGCTTGCTGGAACGTGCTGCGCGCGTCAGTGCTGCATGGGTTGAGAAGCACACCAACGGCAAGGTGAAAGGCAAGACCGGTTCGTTAACCGCGTTACCGATCATCGAAACGCAAGCGGGCGACGTGTCCGCGTTCGTGCCGACCAACGTGATTTCGATTACCGATGGCCAGATCTTCCTGGAAACCGACTTGTTCAACTCCGGCATCCGTCCCGCCGTGAACGCCGGCTTGTCCGTATCGCGCGTCGGTGGTGCGGCGCAAACCAAGATCATCAAAAAGCTCGGTGGCGGTGTGCGCTTGGACTTGGCGCAATATCGCGAATTGGCGGCGTTCTCGCAGTTCGCTTCCGACCTCGACGAAGCGACGCGCAAACAGTTGGAGCGCGGTCAACGCGTCACCGAATTGATGAAGCAGAAGCAGTATTCGACGCTGAGCGTGGCTGAGATGGCGTTCTCGTTGTTTGCGGCCAACGAAGGGTTCCTCGACGATGTGCCGGTGAAAAAGATCGTGGACTTCGAAGCCGCGATGCATTCCTACCTGCGCTCCAATGCGGCTGATTTCCTTAAGCGCATTAACGAGAAGGGCGATTACAGCGACGAAATCGCCGGTGAAATGCGCAAAACATTGACTGCATTCAAAGCCAGCAGCACTTGGTAACCACTTCGGGAACGAGGAATCGCCATGGCCGTCGGCAAAGAAATACGCACCAAGATCAAAAGCGTTCAAAGCACGCGCAAGATCACGCGCGCCATGGAAATGGTCGCGGCGAGCAAAATGCGTCGCGCTCAGGAACAAATGGCGGCGGCGCGCCCGTATGCGATGAAAATGCGTAACGTGATTTCGCATTTGGCGCATGCGCATCCGGAATACAAGCATCCGTATTTGCAGCAAGGCCGCGAAGTTAAGCGCGTCGGCTACATTATTGTGACTTCGGATCGCGGTCTGTGCGGCGGCTTGAACAACAACCTGTTCAAGATCTCGCTGGCCTCTATGAAGGAGTGGTCGAACAAGGGTGTGCAGATCGATGCCTGTGCCATCGGGCAAAAAGCGCTGAGTTTTTTCCGCCGCGTAGGCGGCAATGTCCGCAGCCAGGTGACGCATCTGGGCGACCGGCCGCGCATCGAAAAGCTCATTGGTACCGTGAAGGTGATGTTGGACGAATACAACGAAGGCAAGATTGATCGCCTATTTGTTGTGAGTAATGTGTTCGTGAATACCATGACGCAACAGCCAACCGTGGAGCAGTTGTTACCAATCAAGGCGCAGTCCTTGGATGCGACCATGCAGCATCATTGGGACTATATGTACGAGCCCGAAGCCAAGGAAGTGCTCGACGTGTTGATGACCCGCTACATCGAGTCGCTGGTGTATCAGGGTGTGGTGGAAAATCTGGCCTGCGAAATGGCCGCGCGCATGGTCGCGATGAAGAGCGCGTCGGAGAATGCCGGTTCGGCGATTCACGAATTGAAGCTGAAATACAACAAGGCCCGTCAGGCGGCGATCACTCAGGAAATCTCTGAAGTCGTCAGCGGTGCGGCCGCAGTTTCGTAATTTTTGATTTTTTAATTTTAGAGTTTTAAGGGGACCCTCATGGCTTCTGGAAAAATTGTGCAGATTATCGGTGCGGTGGTCGACGTGGAATTCCCGCGTGACGCCCTCCCTAAAGTTTACGATGCGCTCAGCGTGGGTGTCGTCGGCTTAACGCTCGAAGTACAGCAGCAGTTGGGCGACGGCGTGGTACGCACCATCGCCATGGGAACCACCGACGGCTTGAAGCGCGAGATGGCGGTGGACAACACTGGCGCCGCGATCACTGTGCCGGTCGGTAAGGGCACGCTGGGTCGCATTATGGACGTATTGGGCAAGCCCATCGACGAGGCAGGCCCGGTCAACGCGGAGGCGAAGTGGCCGATTCATCGCAAGGCGCCGGCGTATGAAGACCAGGCAGCTTCGGTACAGATTCTGGAAACCGGCATCAAGGTTATCGACTTGATCATGCCGATCGCCAAGGGCGGGAAGATCGGTTTGATGGGTGGCGCGGGCGTGGGTAAGACCGTCACGCTGATGGAGTTGATCCGCAACATCGCCGTCGAGCACAGTGGTTACTCGGTATTCGCGGGCGTCGGCGAGCGTACCCGTGAAGGTAACGACTTCTATCATGAAATGAAAGAAGGCGGCGTCATCGACAAAGTGGCGCTGGTATACGGCCAGATGAACGAGCCCCCCGGCAACCGTCTGCGCGTGGCGCTGACCGGTCTGACCATCGCCGAATACTTCCGCGAAGAAGGCCGCGACGTACTGCTGTTCATCGACAACATTTATCGCTACACCCTGGCCGGTACCGAAGTGTCCGCGCTGCTGGGTCGTATGCCCTCCGCCGTGGGTTACCAACCGACGCTGGCCGAAGAAATGGGCGTGTTGCAAGAACGTATTACGTCTACCAAGACCGGCTCGATCACTTCGTTCCAGGCCGTGTATGTGCCTGCGGATGACTTGACCGATCCGTCGCCCGCCACCACCTTCGCGCACCTGGATGCGACGTTGGTGCTGTCGCGCCAGATCGCCGAACTGGGTATTTACCCGGCGGTAGATCCGCTCGATTCCACCAGCCGCTTGCTCGATCCACTGGTCGTCGGTCAGGAACATTACGACAGAATTGAAAGACATCATCGCGATTCTGGGTATGGACGAATTGTCGGAAGACGACAAACTGGCCGTATCCCGCGCCCGTAAAATTCAACGCTTCCTGTCGCAACCGTTCTTCGTCGCAGAAACGTTCACCGGTTCGCCGGGTAAATACGTGTCGCTCAAAGATTCCATCAAGGGCTTCAAAGCCATCGTCGCCGGCGAATACGATCACCTGCCGGAACAAGCGTTCTACATGGTGGGCGGTATCGAAGAAGCGGCAGAAAAAGCCAAGAAACTCCAGTAAGCGCAGTACAGCGAGAGTAGATTATGGCTATGACCATTCATGTCGACATCGTCAGTGCGGAAAAATCCATCTTCTCAGGCAATGCGGAGATGGTATTTGCGCCGGCGGTGATGGGCGAAGTAGGCGTTTTGCCACGTCACGCGCCACTGCTTACGCGCTTGAGGCCGGGTGAAGTGCGCGTGAAGTTGGCTGGCGGCGAAGAAGAATATTTCTACGTGTCCGGCGGCATTCTGGAAATTCAGCCGCATATGGTCACAGTATTAGCGGACACCGCTGCACGCGCACATGATCTAGACGAAGCTGCCGCGCAAGAAGCTAAGCTGCGTGCTGAAGAGGCGCTCAAAGATCAGAAGAGCGAGATCAACTATGCACGCGCACAGGTGGAGTTGGCTGAAGCAGTGGCACAGCTCAATGCACTTAAGCGCTTGAAGAAAAAAGGCCAGTAATCGCTCCGTCGTAAATGCCGGGTATAATCGAGGGGCAGCGCGAGCTGCCCCTTTTCGTATTGCCGCCGATATTTCCGTACGGATCAGAATAACCACAACACGGTTCTGCAATGACCACCAGAAACGCTACCTTTAGCATCATTATCCTCGCTGCCGGACAGGGCACGCGCATGAAGTCCGGGTTGCCGAAGGTGTTGCATGAAATCGGCGCAAAACCTCTGTTGGAGCATGTCGTCGTCAAGGCAAGAAAATTACAGCCGCACCAGATCTATGTTGTATACGGGCATGGCGGAGAAAAAGTCAAGAATCGGCTCTCTGCGTTGCCGGTGCAGTGGATAGAACAAGCGCAACAGCTCGGTACCGGGCACGCCGTCAATCAGGCGATACCTTTAATTCCCGATGACCACATCGTAATGGTGTTGTACGGCGACGTGCCTTTAGTGTCCGAAACGACGCTGCGCTCGCTCGCCGCTGCTTCTGTAAAGGCGTTAGGAGCGGTGACGTGCGAATTGACGGAACCGTATGGTTACGGGCGTATTGTGCGTGATGCGCAGCAGCGCGTGGTGCGCGTAGTCGAAGAAAAAGATGCGACGCCTGAGCAGCGTGCCATCCGTGAAATCAACGCCGGCATCATCGCCGCCCCGGCGGTTTTGCTGCGCAGCTGGTTAGCCGCACTCGATAATAAAAATGCCAACGGCGAATATTATTTAACCGATGTCATTGCCAAAGCGGTTGCCCAAGGTGTTGAAGTCAAGACCGTCGCCGCCGCCGGAATGCAAGAAATTCTTGGTGTCAATACCAAGGCGCAGCTCGCCGAATTGGAGCGCGAATACCAATGGCTGCAAGCACAACAATTAATGGCTCAAGGCGTCACATTACGCGATCCACGGCGTCTAGATGTGCGTGGGGAAATCAGTGTCGGTAAAGATGTGGTGATCGACGTGAATGTCGTCTTGGAAGGCCGTGTCGAGCTGGGTGATCGCACATATATCGGACCCAACAATATATTGCGAGAGGTCGTCGTCGCGAATGACGTCACTATCAAACCCAACTGCATCATTGAAGAAGCGCGCCTCGGCGCCGGTTGTGAGATTGGCCCATTTGCGCGCATTCGCCCGGCTACCGTACTGGCTGAAAAAGTTCATATCGGGAACTTTGTGGAGCTGAAAAAATCCGATGTCGGTCCAGGTTCGAAAATTAATCATCTCAGCTACGTGGGCGATACCACGGTTGGTAGCGGCGTCAATGTCGGAGCGGGCACCATCACCTGCAATTACGACGGGGCTAATAAATTTCGTACTATTATCGGCGACAATGCATTCATCGGATCGGACACGCAACTCATTGCGCCGGTCGAGATCGGCGCAGGCGCTACCATTGGCGCGGGTTCGACCATCACGCAAAATACACCACCCAATGAATTGACCCTGAGCCGCGTAAAACAAGTGACGGTAAAAGGCTGGAAACGACCGGTAAAGAAAAAACCCGAATAGGGTTGGAGACAAAATTATGTGCGGCATCGTCGGAGCAGTGGCACAACGTGATGTGGTACCGATCCTGGTCGAAGGACTCAGACGGCTCGAATACCGTGGTTACGATTCGGCCGGTGTCGCGATACTCGATGAAAAAGGAAAGTTGGGGCGGGTACGTACCAAGGGCAAGGTCGGCGATCTGGCGACCGAGCTTGGTCAGTCGCTGAAGGGTAACGTCGGTATCGCGCACACGCGCTGGGCGACGCATGGCGTGCCCAGTGTTAGCAATGCGCACCCGCATATATGCCGCAATACCGTAGCACTGATTCACAACGGCATTATCGAAAATTACGAAGAGCTGCGTGAAGTTCAAAAGAAAGCCGGATATGAATTCACCTCCGAGACCGACACCGAAGTCGTCGTCCATCAGGTGTATGACCATCATGTGCGTCAAGGCAAAGACTTACTGGCA
>JACQEQ010000177.1 GCA_016200445.1 Gammaproteobacteria bacterium
CGTCAGATTTACAGTCTGATCCCTTTGGCCGCTCGGGAACCCCTCCGCAAATGTAAGCCGCGTATTCTCCGAAATCGCCACCCCCGTGTCAACAAATCAACGCATCATTAAAACAACTTCGTAAATTCCGACAAGGCATAGGATTCCGACTCCGAGTTATCTACACTCAACTAACGCCTGCCTTTCCCCTGCTCAGAATCCACCTGCCATGACCACGATTCGACAAGACGATTTCATCACCAGTGTTGCGGACGCGCTGCAATACATCTCTTTTTATCATCCGCCGGATTTTCTAAAAGCACTGAACGAGGCTTACGAACGCGAAGAATCCCCTGCGGCCCGCGATGCGCTTGCGCAAATATTAGTGAACTCGCGCTTGTGTGCGACTGGCCATCGACCAATCTGCCAGGACACCGGCATTGTTGTCGCCTTTGTAAACGTGGGTATGGCCGTACAGTGGGATGCCACGTTAGGCATCGCCGACATGATCAACGAGGGCGTCCGCCGCGCTTACAAAAATGCCGGCAATCCGCTGCGCGCCTCTATTGTTAATGATCCTGCCGGGCGCCGTAAAAACACCGGCGACAACACCCCGGCGGTCGTGCACATCGATCTTGTACCGGGCGATAAAGTAGACATCATCGTTGCGGCCAAAGGTGGCGGATCAGAAAACAAAGCGCAGTTTGTGATCTTGAACCCCAACGAAAGCATCGTGGACTGGGTGCTCGATGTTGTGCCGACGATGGGCGCAGGCTGGTGTCCGCCAGGCATTCTAGGCATTGGCATTGGCGGTACGGCTGAAAAAGCCATGCTGCTTGCCAAGGCGGCGCTCATGGAGCCTATTGATATCCATGAATTACGCACACGCGGCCCGCAAACGCGCACTGAAGAACTGCGTCTGGAGTTGTTCGATAAAGTTAATGCGTTGGGCATCGGCGCACAGGGCCTAGGCGGACTGACTACCGTCGTCGACATAAAAATTCGCGACTACCCCACGCACGCCACCTCGTTACCGGTCGCGCTAATTCCTAACTGTGCCGCGACTCGACATATTCACTTTACGTTGGATGGCAACGGCTCGGCCCGCTTGCCGGTTCCAAAAATAGACGATTGGCCCAGCGTCACCTGGCAAGCAGGTGCAAACGCCCGCCGCGTGAATCTCGACACCCTCGCGCGCGCGGATGTCGGCGCGTGGAAACCCGGCGAGACCCTGTTATTAACCGGAAAACTACTCACCGGCCGCGATGCTGCACACAAACGCATCGCCGATCTGCTGCGCACCAACACCCCCTTGCCGGCAGAAGTAAACTTCACCAACCGGTTTATTTATTACGTCGGGCCCGTCGATGCGGTGCGTGACGAAGCCGTCGGCCCGGCTGGACCGACCACCGCAACCCGCATGGACAAATACGTGGAGCTGATGCTGTCAAGAACCGATCTCATCGGCATGATCGGCAAAGCGGAACGCGGACCAGAAGGCATCGCTGCGATCAAGAAACATCGCTCGGTGTATCTCACTGCGACCGGCGGTGCGGCGTATTTAATTTCCAAAGCGATCCGCCATGCGCATGTGGTTGCATTCCCGGAACTGGGCATGGAAGCGATTTACGAATTCGAAGTGGAGGATATGCCAGTCACCGTCGCCGTGGATGCGGACGGTAATTCAATACACGCATTGGGGCCGGCACTGTGGCGCGGGAGGATCGGGTCTATTCCAGTAAAAATCGAGCCGAAATCGTAATCAGCTACAACTCTGGCAACTAGGGCTGCGCTTCAGCACGCGCCTTCAGCGCTAGATCGCGTGCGGCAGCCGCGTTATTTCTTGCCTTGGTGAACTCACCCACGGACAAATCTTCTTCGGCTTTTTTTAGCAGTCCTTCGGCTTTTTGCAACGTATCCAGCGCACGCTGGTCAGCGCCAGCCGAGCGTGCCGCGCTAATCGCTTGGCGCGCATTACTCATCTCCTGCACCGGCGCTGCCGTACAAGCTGCAAGCAGGCTCGCCAGCAAAATCAAAAGTGCGCAAGAGCTGCGAGTTACCGTCATGTTTGCCTCAATTGAGAAGATGCCCGGTGACGCGGAGAAACACCGGACGTTGTTGCGTAGAATGCTCGAAAAGCTAACACCCACCCCCTACCCTGTCAAGGAAGCGGGACCGCTCTATAATGACTCGCAATCGCCGCCCATCCCGCGCAATTTTTAACCTTGGAGATTCAGCAATGACCGACATTTTGGTGCTGTATTACAGCCGCACCGGCGCGACCGCTCAGATGGCCAGACTCATCGCACGCGGCGCCGAAGAAGTGCCAGGTATAAACGCACGCCTACGTACGCTACCTGCCGTATCGACAGTCTGCGAAGCTACTCAGGGCAGCATCCCGGAAGAAGGCGCGCCGTATGCCACGCTCGACGATTTGCGCGAATGCGCCGGACTTGCACTCGGCAGCCCGACACGTTTCGGTAATATGGCAGCGGCGGTCAAGTATTTTCTCGACAGCACCGGCGCGCTCTGGCTACCTGGAATACTCGCCGGCAAACCAGCCGCCGTATTCACCTCCGCATCCACAATGCACGGTGGCCAGGAAAGCACCTTGCTCTCGATGATGACGCCGCTGCTGCACCACGGCATGTTGCTGGTCGGGCTGCCCTACACCGAGATCGCACTCTCGACTACGACGACGGGCGGCTCGCCGTACGGCGCCACCCATTTCGGTGGGCCGGACAGTAATCTACCTCTGAGCGAGGATGAGAAAAAATTATGCCGGGCGTTAGGTAAGCGTCTTGCTGTTATTGCGCAAAAACTAACCCTCAAATAAGTTTCCGCACAAATGGAATTGTGAGCTTACGTTGCGCGGCCAGCGACGCCTCATCAAGACGATCG
Source organism: Gammaproteobacteria bacterium (assembly GCA_016200445.1). Lineage (GTDB taxonomy): Bacteria > Pseudomonadota > Gammaproteobacteria > SG8-11 > SG8-11 > UBA6921. The sequence goes on from JACQEQ010000177.1 coordinate 2,881, forward strand.
AGCAACGCAAACAAACTAGGAGTATCGCGCGGGCAACGACGCAGTAAAAACTGGGCAACATCGTTAGGTAATTCAAAGCCGCGTTGTTGCGCTCGCAGTTGCAGGGCCACAAGCTTGTCATTTTCTGCGAGAGCTTCGAGATGCAACACCAGACCCCACGCGAGGCGCGAGGCGAGGTCGGGTAATTGCAATTTCAATTCCGCAGGCGCTGCGCACGCGGATAACACCAGGCAATGCCCCTGTTCTGTTATTCGGTTATAGAGATGGAACAACGCCTCTTCCCAAATCGACAACCCGGCAATGGCGTCAACGTCATCCACGCATACCAGCGCACAGCGTTCTAATCCTTCCAACACCTCGGGCGACCATAAGGTCGCGTCGCGCATCGGCAAG
>JACQEQ010000178.1 GCA_016200445.1 Gammaproteobacteria bacterium
GACGCTGAATCTGAACGGTTACGCCGGTCATTCCGACTGGCGCATTCCACTGGTGCCGGAACTCGCTTCGGTGGTGGAGACCGGCTGCGTGAGCCCGAACAATATCCGCATCAACACGACGGTGTTTCCCGCGACACCCTCCGGCGTGTTCTGGAGCAGCATGCAGAAACCCGGTGCGGAAGACTACGCCTACACGCTGGATTTCGGCGCCGGCGGAGCAACGCCGACGATGAAGACGAGCCCTGGCGCCGTGCGGCTGGTGCGCGGCGGCCCGTGGTGGACCCCGCCGGAAAAATCAGTGGCGCAGAAACAATCGAATAAGTAACAAACCTCGCGCCGGGTTCACTCTGGCTGAGCAAGCTTGACGCGGTATTTTTCCAGCTTGGCCTCGTAGTCAGCAGCTTCGCCATAATCCAGAAATCGTGCGTATCGCGCGTGCGTACCGAGAATTTTGCGTGCATGTTTGATCGGGCAAAAATACTGTTCGGTGCGCGCCACGATCTCTTCGACGTATGCAATGAGTCCAGCTGCAAATGGTTGATACGATTGTTCATGGGGCTCCGTTGTCGGCGCGTTACGTGGTGAGTATGTTCAATGCATGGTCGTCGCAATTGTTCGCACTGTCTATTGAACACCAGGCTTGCCGTCGTCAAACCGTTTGAGGTTGTCACCTGTAGGTGGCGCTTCTGCCAATAAGAAGTGCGGCAGATGCCGGGAAGTTCCGGCAGAATGGCGCGCATGACAAATTTTGATGCACACCAGTTAAACCAACAATGCGATTGCCAAACGTTGGACACGAGTGCCCTGCAACACGAGTTGAGCGTGCGGCTGCCCGCTACGTTGTTAGGCGATTTGCACAACAGCCATCCCCATCTGTTCTCCGCAACCCCGGTGTTCGTCGATGCGCTCGATCTCGCGCGCATGCAAGCGGCCATTGCGGCGATTGAGCGTGTGGTGGCCATGCCGGCATATGTGCAGCAGGTACTGGCCGGCGCGCCGGAACTGGCGCGTTTTGATCCGGGCAATACCAGTGTGTTTTTCGGCTACGATTTTCACCTTACGCCACAGGGGCCGCAGCTTATCGAAGTGAATACCAACGCCGGCGGAGCGATGCTCTATGCGTTGCTTGCAAACTCACAGTTGCCTTGCGATACGCGCATGCAGGGGATGTCGACCGGGCCGCTTGCGCCTGCTGCACTGGAACCGGCGTTTGTTGACATGTTTATTCACGAGTGGCGCAGCGTGCGGGGTGACGCGCCTTTGCACTGTATCGCGATTGTGGACGATGCGCCCATGCAGCAATATCTGTATCCGGAATTTGTATTGTTTCGCGAATTATTTTCGCGCCACGAAATCCGCACGTTGATTGTCGATCCACGCGAGTTGGTGTGTCGCGATGGTGGCTTGTATGGCGGCACGCAGCGCGTTGATCTGGTCTACAACCGTCTCACCGATTTTGCGCTAAGCAGTGAGCTATCGGCTTGTTTGCGCGCTGCCTATGCTGAAGGGATAGTGGTGTTCACGCCGCATCCACGCGCGCACGCGCTGTACGCCGACAAACGTAACCTGTGCGTGTGGAGTGATGCTGCTGCACTACGTGCACTGGGCGTGGACGAGGCCACCGTTCAGACGCTCACTATGTCAATACCGCGCACCTTGCAGGTGGATGCCGCGAACGCGGCCACCTTGTGGAGCGAACGCCGTCGCTGGTTTTTCAAACCGGCCGCCGGTTATGGCGGCAAGGCCGCATATCGCGGCGACAAAATCACCAAGCGGGTGTGGGAGGAGGTCGTAGCCGGGGGTTACATAGCCCAACGCACCGTGCCGCCCAGCGAACGTTGCGTGCATGCGGCTGGTGTTGACACTTTGTTGAAAGTCGACTTACGTAACTACGTTTACCGTGGCGCTGTGCAATGCGTTGCGGCGCGTTTGTACCAAGGCCAAACGACGAATTTCCGGACGCCCGGCGGAGGATTTGCGCCGGTGTATTCTCCGGCTTAATCACTCCGCCTTCTGGTCTTAGCGCCGCTTCTGACACCACGCTTTGAAGCAATGCCGAATGCCGGCCAGATTTACGCCGATTTTTTTCAAGCGTTCTTCAAATTCCCGCGACAGGGTTTTTTCATCCAACATGCAAGTCAACAAGCGGCACAGATCTTCTTTTGTGTTGTCTGCCGGCGGCTGTTTAATTTCGTGAAATACCGCACCGGTCAGCAACTGCTCGCGTGTGAACGGCACGCCGCGGTAGGTGCCGCCCGCAGCCATGACCGTAAACCGGTAAATCCCGGCATGGTTGGCAGGTAGCGTGGTTTCAAATACGCCCGGCAAAATTTCCGTGAATGGCACAACTGCATGCGTGCGATCCGGATACTCCACATCCGCTGAAACAGTTGCACGCTTTTCAACCGGCAGGTTGTATTCAGTGAGGCTGGCGCGCAGCGTGAAACGCGACCCAGGCGCATAGGCATCCTGGCTCAAGGTGGCATGCATGCGCAGATTAGAAAACGAATGCACGCTCAAACAATACATGGCGCCTTTGCTGCGCAGCGAGGAAGCGCCCGGTTGGTTGTGCGTGCTATCGGGACTGCCTGCCACGAATTTTTTATACAGACCCGGATCGACTTCTAATACCGCATACCAGGTGCCCGCTTGGATTTTTTGCGCGTGAAACGCCAGCGGAAGTTGATAGCGAGCGGTGTTGATGTTGGCCGTGGTATCAAAGGTGACGCCGTAGCTAGCCGCATTGCCGGGGTTCACGATCTGGCCATCCGGTGTTTCAACGGCTAATTTCACCACCGGAAAATCCGTCAGCAAAATCACCCGGCAATTAATATCTGCTTCGCTCAATTGGAAAGGAATTCTGATGCGGGTACCGAGATTAATATAGCCAGTGGGGTCGCGCACGATATTCGTGTTGGTCACGCCCGCCAGAATTTGTAAAAAGAATTTGCGTAGACGGAACTGGTCATCCAGGCTGGAACTGAGCAGGCCGGACAAAAGTAAATACCCGCCGGTACTGCCCGAGACCGAAGCCAACGCCGACGTGTTGACCTGGAGCTCGTCGCCCAGGCCCACTGCGTACACACGGTTGTCGATCAAGCCCAGGCCCACCACTTCAGCAATGGTTTTGGGTGCGTTTTCGATGCCGTCGGTCAATAACAAAATCGCTTTTTGATCGTAACTTCCCATGGGCAGAGCGGTGAGCTGATTGCGCGCCATTTCCAAACCGTCGCCGACCGAGGTTTGTCCATGTGCGCCGTGCGCGGCAATCGCACTCAGCGCGCTGACGCGTGCGGGGTCGGCGAAGGTATCGTTCAACACTTTGGTGATCGGCAAGCCGCCGTAGGTGGGGTCGGTGGGTGGATAAGCGTCTTGATCGAAACGCACAATGCCGATGCCGTTGTTCTTTTGAATCAGATTGGCAAACAAATTGGCAGCGTCTTTCAGCACTTGTAAACGTGTGGCACCGCTGGTGCCCGCAGCCCACGCCATGCTCCCCGATTGATCCAGGCACATTTGCACCGCCACTGTGGGGCGATGAATCGTGTTGGCTTTAAGCTCGAACAAAAATTCTTGTCCGGTTTCCACGCACTGTAGCGTCGTGTTCACCGGGCCGGCGATTTGCGGCGCGCTACCAAGTGCACCGGCAGTGAATTGAAACCAAATGCGCACATCCTGATACGCATGTGGATGTGCGCCATGCGTGGCGGCGGCCGTCCCGACCACGACGGAAAACGGCGCTGCCGGTTCAGTGCCGGGTTTGACACGGATGGTGGTATCGGTGCAGGTGTAAATGCGCACCACACCGGCGCGCCAAGTGCTTTCTTCTTCGGGAACATCGTTGAAGATGATTTGAAATCTATGGGTCGTGACATTCAACGGATTCTCGATTTCATCAACGCGGAACACGCTTTGATTGGTGTCGTAGCATGGCGGTGCAATGATCGAAATATCTTTGTAGGTGTGCGGAAAACCCAGATTCTCGGGCGCTGCCCACGGCCGGATCGAATGAAAACTTCCCGCGCCGCTTGACCAAGGCTCGACATTTTCGTCGAGTTGCAGCAATTCTGCGGGCGTCAGACCGCTGTATAGCGTGGTCGCCGCGAGGCGCTCGGGATGGGCCGGGTCGGTTTGCCATTTTGCGACCAGCCGGTCGGTATTGGCGTGCAGCAAAAATACAAACGGATCGCGAAACGAGGAATGCGGATCACCGATGGTGCCACCGATGAAACCATGCGCCGAGTTATGTAAGGATTCCAGCGCGGTCCACATGCTTTTGTAGTCGCTGGCGTTGGTTACAGCGTCATCTTGCATCGTTGTGAACGTGCCACCGGCATAGGCGCGCGTTAATTCGCGCGGCGGGTCGACTGGATTATTGTGCGTGGTGTCGAACGGTCCGCCGCGATAAGGGTCTGCACCTGGCACGTAGAAATGCGCGCTTAGCCAGGGCTCGCCTGCATCGCCGCTGGCGTTACCCATGAAGTCCGGCGTGAAAAGGAAACTGGCGTCTTCGGTCCAGTTCCAGTAGTGCAAGGAGAGCAGGGGATTGATCTCGCGAATCAACTCCTCGAAGCGGTTGACGATTTCGCGATGCCACGGCAAAAACTCCGGTCCGCCGTGCACGTGCGTTGCCTGATGAATTTCATCCTGTTTAAACCACCAGCTGACGCCACCCGGGATCGGGTCGGTTTTGCTGCCTAAATAATAGCGTTTGTGCAATTCGAGAATCGCGTCGCGTAGCATTTTCCGTTCTGCAGGATCTACCGTTGATAAATTCCTGCGTACTCCGTCACCGAGGGCCATGGCATGCTCCAAAATTTAGTTGCGTCTTTAGGGTTAATAAATTGCCTACCCGCAGCTGGGAATTGAAGTGCATATACACCTCGCCGGGCCGACTTATGCACGATGCGTAGTTTTGCGGATTCAATTTCTCGACTGCAGATCGATAATTTAGCCACGAAGAAAAGTTAACTTAGAGGAGAACCCGCCATGGCTGAAGCTGTTAAAAAAACCGAAGCGGCTACTGATGTCCGTGATGTGACGCCGATCAGAAAAACCGCTACTACCGCGTCGCCGCTGCGGCTCGTGGATCCGTTTACCGAAATCGAACGCATATTTGAAGGGTTTTTCCCGCGTGGGCGGTCGCGCCCTTCGCGTTGGGATTTGTTGAATTGGCCGGGCACTGCGGAGTTAGCAGCAAAGTCCCCGCGCGTGGATGTGATTGAGCGCGACGCTGAAGTGCTGGTGCGTGCGGAGTTACCGGGTGTGGAAAAAGACAAGCTTGACATTTCCCTGACCGATGACACTGTCACCATTAAGGCCACGACCGGGCATGAGGAAAAGGAAGAGAAGGGCGATTACTACCGTTGCGAAATTTCGCGCGGCGAGTTCGTACGTACATTGACATTACCGGCGGCAGTGAATACCGACAAGGCCAAAGCGTCGTTTAAGAACGGAATCCTGGAACTCACTTTGCCCAAAATGGAACAAGCTAAACGGCGCAATATCAAGGTGGAGTAATTCGAACATGGCGAAGCTGAAACAACATAATGCAACAGGTTCTGAGGTGTCGAGCTTGCCCAC
>JACQEQ010000179.1 GCA_016200445.1 Gammaproteobacteria bacterium
GATGCCGGATGCCGGATGCCGGATGCCGGATGCCAAAAATGTTACCGTGGCTCTTCATGAGCGCCCCCGTCCTATGAATAACAATTTATCACTCGTGTGTTTTTTTGAATAAATCTTTGCGAGCGATTTTGGCGAATAATCAGGCGCGAAAATTTTCTAGTCAACGACAGAATTTCTTATACCGACATGCTGCTATAAACGGATTTTGGATTGGAGGTGGAGCCGATTATATGGTTACCGATGTCGTCAGCGTGGGTTTGAATTTACGTTTGTCGTCAGCTGACGGCGATTATCAAGGTGACACTGTGGCAAATGGCGGAACACATTTCGGGGTTTCGGTCGGATACCACATTAAATAATTCGGTTGTTCTATAAATTAAAAAACAAAGCCGCGAATCTCGCGGCTTTGTTTTTATTTGAACATCAGAGACCTTCACAGCAATTTTACAACGCCAACACCGAGCGAGAGGCAAGAATACCTCTCGCTCTTGTGTCAATCGTTGCACGTGATGTGCGGTCAACAGCTTTTTAATTTAAACAGCTTTTTCCGCCTCGCAACGCCACTCCACCGCAAGTGGCAGGGCGCGATGATGCACAAGCTCCGCGACGCCCTTAATCATGCGGTACACCCACCACACGGCGGCAGCCAGACCGACGAAAATCCCCAGTCCCGAGGTCAGCGCGCCGATAGTCACCATCACCATAATAAAGACCGTGATGAAGGTGGTTAACATCCATTGATGGTGACTGGTTACATACAGCAAGCCGTCGTTATGCTGTGCTCCGGGTTCGCACCAATGACGCTTGTACTCGCGAATACATAACGCATTAATCAATGCGGCGATGGGTGCGGTAATAATGAGCGCGTGCAACAGATAAGTGATCCAAACTCCACTGAGGGACAATAATGTTTGCCGATTTGTCATGGTAGGCATTTAAGACCTCCAACAAGTTAGCTAGAACTAAGCTTAACGGCTACTGAGAAGCACCCACGCGCCTGCATAAAACGCCTTGCAGCAGCGCAGCGCCTCGGTAATCCGTTAACGATTAAATCTACGCTATACCCCAACTTCCGATCATCCAAGCAAGCTTTGTTTATGGCGCCAAGTGTCGATTTATTTGCGCGGCAAGCGAATGCTTTAACTACGATTTTTTAGGTACTCGATACCCGATTTTCAGAAATTGGATTGGCGCGCGCGCGCGATGCCATTACTATTCCCGCTTACCTTATATGGAGTCACCATGATACGCAGCATGACCGCATTTGCCCGCTGCGAGGCGCAAGCTTCGTTTGGGGTGCTCACCTGGGAAATCCGCTCGATTAATCATCGCTACCTCGAAGTCGGCCTGCGCGCGCCGGAAGAGTTACGCGGGTTGGAAGCACGCGTGCGTGACGTGGTCGCCAAACAATTAAATCGCGGCAAGGTGGATTGCACACTGCGGTTTCAGTCGCACGCCGAAATTGCCCCGGAAGTTCCAGTAAACGAGGAACTTGCGCAGCGTTTGATCCAAGCCTGTGCACGCATTCAGGCACTCATGCCGCAAGCAGCACCATTTAGCGCACTGGATGTGTTGCGCTGGCCGGGCGTGCTCAATGTGACGCAAACCGACACGCAGCAAATTCAGGAACGTGCGCTGAGTTTGTTGTCCGAAACACTCATAGAACTTTCAACCACGCGCGCACGCGAGGGCGACAAACTGCGCGAATTCCTTGCGGAACGCTGCGCCGCGATGCGTACCATCGTTTCGCAAGTGCAACTGCGGCTGCCCGAGATTGCGCAACGTATGCGCGAAAAATTGCAGAAGCGGCTGGACGAGTTGCGCGCGGAGACCGATCAAGCGCGCTTAGAACAAGAGCTGGTATATCTTGCACAGAAAATGGACGTGGCCGAAGAGATCGGCCGTCTGCTGGCGCATTTCTCCGAGATCGATCATTTACTGAAACAAAACGATCCCGTCGGACGCAGGCTTGACTTTTTAATGCAAGAATTACATCGCGAAGCAAATACCTTAGGATCGAAGTCTGCGGACATTGACACCACGCGCGCCTCGGTCGACTTAAAAGTCAACATCGAGCAGATGCGCGAGCAAGTGCAAAATATCGAGTAAACCTTATGCCAAACTCAACTCCATCGCCTGCCGGTTCGCTATTCATCGTTACCGCACCTTCGGGTGCCGGCAAAACCAGCCTAGTAAAAGCACTGCTGGAAAAAACCTCCGGTCTGGAAGTCTCGGTGTCATATACCACACGCAAACCGCGCCCCGGCGAACACGATGGCGTGCATTATCACTTCGTTGACGTGCCCGCGTTTGAACGCATGATTATGCAGGGTTTGTTTTTAGAACACGCGAAGGTGTTTGAAAACTACTACGGCACTTCGCGCGAGAAAGTGGCAGAAAGACTTCAACACAGCGTCGATCTGATTTTGGAAATCGACTGGCAAGGTGCACGCCAAGTGCGGACGTTTTTTCCAAATGCAGTCGGGATTTTTGTCTTGCCGCCCTCGCGCGCGGTGTTAGAGCAGCGCTTGCGCAATCGCAATACCGACAGCGACGCTGTCATTAACCGGCGCCTGCAGGATGCGGTGAGCGATATGTCGCACTATGCGGAATTCGAATTTGTCGTGATCAATGACGATTTCGAACGCGCCTTAGCTGATATGCGTACGATCGTCGCCGCGCAACGGTTACGCTTGAGTGCCAGCGTACGACGCTTAGCAGCGGTATTGCCAGACTTATTAGCCACGCCTTAACTGGCATATATAGGCATTCTTGAGTAAACTTACCGCCTTGCGTTCATCCTGAAATTACGAGGTTTAATACCATGGCGCGCGTTACCGTCGAAGATTGTTTGGAAAACGTAGAAAACCGTTTTCAGCTGGTACTGGTCGCGTCGAAACGCGCTCGCGAAATTACACTCGGCAAAGAACCGATGCTGCCGTGGGAAAACGACAAGGCCACGGTCGTGGCACTGCGTGAAATTGCCGCCGGATTAATCGGACCCGCTATTTTATTGCAGCCAGATCATGTTCCGCCCCCTCCGCCGGCGCCGATTCCGCCCACCGAGTAACTCACTAAGTTCAGCGCATCAATCGTTTTACTGCTTCCCGCATTCCCAAGCTCTTGAGTTAACCAATCCCTGTCGCGATCTACGCAAGATCGCGGCAGCGTTTGTACCCGCCCGTTGCCTTTGCCCGTCATGGGTAGCATCATGATTCTCTAATAGTAATCGCAGCGAATTCATGGCCACGGCAATTTCACCAAAAGAACCCGGCTCCGCCTTTGGCATCGACGGCTTGTGCGCGATGCTAAGTGCCTATTTGGATGCTGAACAGGTGACGCAAGTGGCGCGCGCTTACGAATTCAGCGCACGCGCACATGCCGGCCAGAGCCGCATCAGCGGCGAGCCTTACATTCAGCATCCGCTGGCGGTGGCAAAAATCCTCGCCGAAATGCGCATGGATGAAAAGAGCATCGTTGCCGCAATTTTGCACGACGTTATCGAAGACACCGAAATCCCGAAAGAACAGATCGTGGAAGAGTTCGGCCACGAGGTTGCCGAATTGGTCGACGGCGTCAGCAAACTTACCCAGGTCAAAGGCTAGGTATGAACAAAGTGCGCTTGGAACTAGAAGAACTAGGATTTCAAGCCTTATATCCGATGCGCTACCGCATCCTGGATGAATCGGTTAAAAAAGCGCGCGGCAACCGCAAGGAAATCGTTTCGCGGATCGAAGCATCGATCGTCGAACGTTTGAAGCAAGAGGGCGTCAACGTTCGCGTGCTCGGCCGTGAAAAACACCTTTACAGCATTTACAAGAAAATGCGCACCAAGACACTGCCGTTCAATGAAGTATTCGACGTCTACGCGTTTCGCATCGTCGTCGATAATGTCGACTCCTGCTACCGAACGCTGGGAATTGTGCATAATCTTTACAAACCGGTACCGGGAAAATTCAAAGACTACATTGCCATTCCGAAAACCAACGGCTACCAGTCGTTGCACACGATTTTGTTCGGCCCATACGGTGTGCCTATCGAAGTGCAAATTCGTTCGGAGGACATGAATAAAGTTGCCGAAGCCGGGATTGCTGCGCATTGGGTCTACAAAACCGGCGACGTCGGCGGTAGCGCGAGCTCACAGGAACACGCGCGCCAATGGCTGCGCGGTGTGCTGGAAATGCAACAAGGCGCCGGCAATTCGCTGGAGTTTCTTGAAAATGTCAAGGTCGACCTGTTTCCTGATGTCGTGTATGTGTTTACGCCCAAAGGTGAGATCAAGGAATTGCCGCGCGGCGCGACCACGGTCGATTTTGCTTATGCGGTACACACCGATGTCGGAAACTCCTGCGTGGCGGCGAAAATCGATCGGCGCTTGATGCCGCTGCGCACCGAGTTGCACAACGGCCAGACGGTCGAAGTGATTACCGCGCCGGGTGCACGCCCTAATCCACTGTGGCTGGACTTTGTCGTCTCGGCCAAGGCACGCACCAGCATTCGATTGTTTTTGAAGAATCTCAAGGCCGACGAAGCGGTGGAACTGGGCCGGCGCATGTTGAATAAGGCATTGGCGACCTACGCAACTACGTTGGAAACCATTCCTGCTATTCAACTGGAAATGGCGATTTCTGAGCTGGGCGTTACACGGCTGGAAACACTGCTCGAGGATATCGCACTCGGACATCGCGTCGCCACCCTGACTGCACAGCAATTAGTTTCGCACTTGACGCGCCCCGAGACCGGCGACGCAGCGCGTGCGTTGAATCCCGCACGCGGCATTAAAAATGTGTTGACGCGCTACGTGCCTGGTCTATTCAAGGGTGGAAAAGAATCGAATCGCCCGCTACTCATTACCGGCACTGAGGGCATGGTGGTCAATTACGCCAAATGTTGCCGGCCGATTCCAGGAGATCCGATTATCGGCGTGGTGACAGCCGAGCGCGGCATTGTGGTGCATACGGAATCCTGTAAAAACGCAGTCGAATTGCGCAAACGTCCGGACAAATGGATCGACGTGCAATGGGCGCCCGACGCCAAGGGTGAATTCTCGGTGGATATTCGCCTGGAAGTGGTCAACAAGCGCGGCGTGCTCGCGGTACTCGCCGCTGAAATTGCCGAGATGGACGCCAACATCGACAATGTCAATATCACCGAACGCGATGGTAAATACAGCACCGTGAGCTTTACCATCGAAGTTCAAAATCGCGTGCATCTTGCCAACATCATGCGCCGTTTGCGCAAACTCGAACCGGTTGCGCGCATCAATCGCGGCAAAGCATAATCGCGCGACAAATTCACACCTCGAGGAGCGAACATCGATGCCGCGCGAAATCATTCATAGCGACCTTGCACCCAAAGCGATCGGCACTTACTCCCAAGCGGTCAAGACCGGCGACACCGTGTATCTTTCGGGTCAAATTCCATTGGTGCCGCACACCATGGAACTGGTGACGGGCGACATCGCTGCGGAAATCCGCCAGGTGTTTGAAAATTTGCGGGCAGTGGCACAGGCGGCCGGCGGCACGCTGCAAGACGCAGTCAAGCTCAATGTCTATCTCACCGACCTGAAAGACTTTGCTACCGTCAACGAAGTGATGGGCCAGTATCTGAAGCAACCGTATCCGGCGCGCGCTGCTGTGGGTGTCGCCGCGTTGCCACGCGGTGCGCGCGTGGAAATCGACGGGGTG
>JACQEQ010000244.1 GCA_016200445.1 Gammaproteobacteria bacterium
CGCAGGTGCTGCTCGCGGTCATGGCGGCGATGACCGACCCGTTCGAGCGCGACGATGAATATTTGCGTTTCAAAAAATACGCCACCGAATTTTTGGTGGCGCGCGACGAATTACTCGAGCGGCATATCAGCGCACAAGAACGGCCGGTGTGGGACAAGGTGCGCACCAAGATCGATCGCGGTGGTTTTGTCCAAAATAAAGCCGTGGAATTGATTTTGGAAGAACACATCGCCGAGGCTTACAAGGTGATGCACGACGAAGTCATCCCGACCCAAGAGATAGTCATGGATGAGCTTACGCAAATGCTCGAATTAGCGCGTGGCATCGTGCATAACGAAATCAGCGATGCGAGTACGGACAACAGAACTACTTACTTATTAGTCGCGATTCTCGGCGGTGGAGCGTTGCTGATCGTAAGTGTGATCGCAGTGTTTGTGTTGAACCGCACCAGCCAGGCAGAGCACGCGCTTCTCGAACAGTCGTTGCGGCTGCGAGCATTGTACGAAACCACCTCATTGCACGGATCCAACCTCGACGACCAAATCAACAGCATGTTACAGCGCGGCACCGGTCTGTTAGGTATGGAGTACGCACAAGTGTGCTGTGTTGACATCGAGGCTCAGACCAACGCGATTCGTTATGCCTATAGTGCCTTGGGGGAGAGTGCGATGCCGGGCACGGTCATGAGGTTGGCAGATACCTTCTGTTCAATGACCGTCTCCGCAGAACAACCGCTGGCGATCTCGTATGCAGCGCAATCGCCGTATGCCGATCAGCGCTGTTATTTGGCGTCAGGTATTGAAAGTTATATTGCCGCGCCAGTGCGTATGGCCGGTGAAGTGTACGGTACGGTCAGCTTTTCTTCGCACCTGCCGCGCATGTTGCCCTTCGAGAGCCGTGATATCGATTTAGTGAATCTGATTGCCAGTTGGATCGGCGTAACGCTGGAACGCGTGGAAGCCCAGCGCGAATTGAATGTCGCCAAAGACGCAGCCGAAGGCGCCAGCCGCGCCAAGAGCGCGTTCGTCGCCAATATGAGTCACGAAATACGCACGCCGCTGACGGCCATCGTCGGTTTCTCGACGGCGTTGCTGGACGCTGGCCAATCGACCGATGAGCGGGAAAAAGCTGCCAAGACCATCGCGCGCGCCAGCCGCCATTTGACGCAAGTGATCAACGACATTCTGGATATGTCCAAGATTGAAGCGGGGCAATTGCAGGTCGAGTTGATTGAAGTGGACCCATTTGAAGTGTTAGCAGAGATTGAAGCTGTCGTCGGCACGCGTGCGCGCGAAAAAGGGCTGGTGTTTGACATTAATTACCATTACCCATTGCCGGAAAACATCCGCAGCGATCCGGTGCGCGTAAAACAGATTTTGCTCAATTTATGCGGTAATGCGATCAAATTTACCGAGCACGGCCGCGTCGCCATCGACGTGCACGCCGATCTAGCGGCGCAGCACATGAAGTTTGTAATCACCGATACCGGCGTAGGCATGAGTAACGACGAAATGCAGCGGTTATTCCAGCCGTTTGCGCAGGCGGACGTATCGACTACGCGCCGCTTCGGCGGCACCGGTTTAGGCTTGTGCATTTCACGAGACCTGGCGGAAAAGCTTGGCGGCACGATTGCATGCGGCAGCGATAAAGGCGTGGGCAGCCGCTTTGAAGTAACGCTTGCTATCGGTGCGATCCAGCCACAGTGGATCACGCACTACCGCGCCAGTGACGATACTACGTCGCAAATTCCGGCCGTGCCGCAACTTGACGGGGAAATCTTGCTGGCGGAAGACAGCGCCGATATTCAAGCTTTGATCGGTATGTATGTGCGGCGTACCGGTGCCGGATTGCGCATTGTGGACAATGGCCAACAGGCAGTCGAATGCGCGATGCAGCATGAATACCACCTGATCCTGATGGATGTGCAAATGCCGGTGCTGGACGGGTTGTCGGCAGTGCGCATGTTGCGGCAAATGGGAAACACCACGCCCATCGTGTCGCTGACCGCGAATGCGTTGCGTGAAGATCGAGAACGTTGCATAGCGGCGGGTGCCAATGAATACCTCACCAAACCCGTCGACCTGAATCTGTTTTATCAAACCTTAGCGCACTTCGTTCCGGCAATTGCTGCGCCGCAAAATATAGTCGACGCGGATGACGACGATCCCGAATTTAAGGTGCTGGTAGAAAAATTTCGCGAAGGGTTACCCGCCCTGCTTGCCGACATTGAACGGGCAGCGGCGGCACAAGACTGGTCTGCGCTGCAAAGTGTCTTGCACAAGCTTAAAGGCATGGGGGGCGGGTTCGGATTTCCGCAGCTTTCGGCCAGCTCCGCAGCGGTGTTGGACGCCCTACGCACCAAAGCATTCGAGCAAGCAGTTAAACAGCTGACCGAATTGTGCCGTTGTATACGCGAGGTCGTACCGAAAACGGCCGCAGTCACTGCGGCACACGAGGCGGCCGGCTAATTCGGGAATCTCGATTTTATGAATCGTCGCTTGACTGCATTGATCGCCGATGACGTGCTGGCCAGCCGCGAGTTGCTGTGCCACATGCTGAACCGGCTTGATGTCGACGTCCTGGTGCAAGTCGCCGATGGTGCGAAAGTTCTAGCTAAGCTGGCACAGCAGCCGGTCGACATAGCGTTTCTAGATATCGATATGCCAGGGCAAACGGGATTGGAAGTGCTGGAATCGATTAATAGTCTCTCTAAGGCCCCTTGGACTATTATCGTCAGCGCGCACAGCACAAGCGGCAATTTTCAAAAAGCGATCGATCACGGCGCCAAAGGTTTTGTCGTCAAGCCTTACACCATGGCCAAAATTAGGCAAATGATCGGCAACTGTGTGCAGGTACGGCATGGCTCGCGATCTGGACCATCGAGGTAGTGCGGTGTACTACGAACACTTTGGCTTGCAGCGCGCACCGTTCGGTATCACCCCGGATACGCAACTATTTTACGCCGGTGGAAAACGCGGCGATGTATTAGACGCTTTGGTGTACGCCATCACCCACGGCGAAGGCATTGTAAAAGTGGTCGGCGAAGTCGGCAGCGGCAAGACCATGCTGTGCCGGATGTTACAGACGCGATTGCCGAAAACTGTCGACGTCGTGTACCTTTCAAATCCACGCATTGATCCGGGCGATGTGATTTTCGCCATTGCGGGTGAATTACATCTGCCTTTGCCTGAAACCGCCTCGCGAATACAGGTGCAGCATGCGGTGCAGGAATTGCTTCTGGCGCGGCATGCCGAAAACCGCCGCGTCGTCGTGTTTGTCGAAGAAGCGCAGGGTATGCCGCTCGACACGCTGGAAGAAATCCGGCTGCTTACCAACTTGGAAACCGAGCGCGAAAAACTACTGCAAATCGTGTTGTTCGGACAGCCGGAGCTCGATGTGCATTTGGGCGATCCGCGCATTCGCCAATTGCGCGAGCGCATCACGCATAGTTTTAACTTGGGGCCATTGGCGGCGAACGTAATTGCCGAGTACGTACAACACCGGTTACGTGCCGCCGGACATATCAGCGGCGACTTGTTCGAACACAGCGCATTACGCTTATTGGTGCGTGTATCGCAGGGATTGATGCGCCGCGTCAATGTCATGGCTGACAAGGCACTGTTGGCGGCGTTCGCCGACGGGCAAACCCGGGTCGCGTATCGACATATGACAGCGGCACTGCGCGATAGCGAATACCGTAAGCCTGTAAATACTTCGTACTTGTGGATCAGCGCTGCCGCCGTGATGGCGATCATCGCCATCATCGTGTGGTCGGTGTTGCGCGCGGCGGAACCGGTTGCGCCAAATGCAGTGTTAGCTGCGGCGAGTCCGGAAAACAATATCGTGAGCCGTGTTACGGCCGCGAATCCGAAGGCAGAACTTGCCGCGAATACGCTCGGCAATGAAGCGATTGGACAATTTGTCACGTCCCGTGTCGATCACACGCGCGCTTGGATACGGCAGGCCGACGGTAACCATTTCAGCATTCAAGTGTTGCGCGTCACTGCCGATGCAGTGAAGGACTTGGAGCGTTTCTTGCGCGGTCAGGAAAACCTGGATTTTCTGGACCGGCTCTTCATCTATCAGGCGCGCCACAACGGCCAAACCGTGTACGGCGTGTTGTACAGCGAATTCGCCACTTACGCCGACGCCCAAGCGGCGTTGGAGGCATTGCCGGCCGACGTTAAACGTTACAAGCCGTTTTTGCGCAGCGTCCGCCAAGTGCGGGCCACAATGGATGAGTCATGAGTATGTTGAATAAAATTTTGTGGCGGAATCGTCTGCTGGTTGCCATGGTGTTGCTCCCGGCGTGCAGCGCCACGCATCCGCCCAGTCAATCTCCGGCGCATTTAAGCCGCGCTTCCGAACCGGCCGGTGAAATTCCGGCGCCGGTGCAGCAAACGCCGTTTTTACCGCAGCCCAAACTCAGCACGCCGCCGGAAACTTACACCGTAACCGTGAGCGACGTGTCGGTGAAGGAGCTGTTGTTTGCATTGGCGCGCGACGCCAAGCTCAATCTTGATATTCATCCAAACGTCAGCGGTACCGTCACGCTGAACGCAGTGAAGCAGACCTTGCCGCAAATTCTCAGCCGCATCGCCGAGCAGATCAGCCTGCGTTACGAAGTGATCGGGCCCAACCTGGTGATCTCGCCGGATGTGCCGCATGTGCGCACCTACAAGGTGGATTATCTCAACATGACGCGCGACACCAAGAGCACCGTCAGCGTGGCAACCGAGATCGCCACCACCGGCGGCAGCGTCAAACAAAGCGGCGGCAGTTCCGGCAATAAGTCCAATACCGAAGTCAGCATCACCAGCAACAATAATTTCTGGGAACTGCTGGAAAAAAATATCGCCGCCATTCTGGGCGGCGGTGAGAATCTGGTGATCGCCAATCCGCTCAGCGGCGTGATCAGCGTGCGCGCCACGTCGCGCCAGCATGAACAAGTGCAAGCATTCCTCGACCGTATCTTGTCGAACGTGCAGCGCCAGGTCTTGATCGAAGCCACCATCGTCGAAGTCGAGCTGAATAATCGCTACCAGTCCGGCGTCGATTGGAGCCTGGTTTCGCAAAGCAATGGCGTATCTGCCGCGTCCACGCTGGTCGGCGGCAACCTGGCCACGCCGCCGTCGTTTTTGCTCTCTTACAACAAAGCCAGCGGTTCGTTCGATAAAGTGTTTGCGGCGCTGCATATGCTGGAGACCTTCGGTAATGTCAAGGTTCTGTCCAGCCCAAAGATCATGGCGCTGAATAATCAAGCGGCGCTGCTCAAGGTGGTCGACGAAAAAGTCTATTTCACCACCTCATTAGAAATCCAAGAAGCCACCGCCAATTCGGCGGAGCGGCGTACCTACACCAGCGAGATCCACACCGTGCCGGTGGGGCTCGTGATGAGCGTGACGGCGCAAATTACCGACGACGACCGCGTTACCATCAACGTGCGTCCGACCATCTCGCGCATCACCGGCTATGTCACCGACCCGGCGCCGCGTTTGGCGGGGACTGGTTTTGATAATTTAATCCCGGAAATACAGATCCGCGAAATGGAGTCGTTGTTGAAGATCGACAGCAACCAAATCGCCGTACTGGGCGGTTTGATGCAAAACAAAATCTCCAAGTCGACTGCCGGTATTCCGTTATTGTCGAGCTTGCCGTGGATCGGGAGTTTATTCAGTTACAAAGACGACGAGTTGACCAAAACCGAGCTGGTGATTTTCCTGCGCCCCACCGTGATGCGGAATGCATCGCTATCCGCTGAATTAAAAGACTTCCGGCGTTTTTTGCCCGAGGTTGCTCCGGGGGTCTCTGCGGCACCGCTGGCGGAGCCCGCGAATGCACCGCAAAAGCCGTAGCGGAGCGCGCCCATGAGTTTATTGATGGAAGCGCTGAAGAAGGCGGAACAGGCCAAACGCAAAGTGGCTGAAGGCGTAGTGCCTGCCGCGTCTGCGCCGCTGGCGTTAGAGCCTACTTCGGCGGAGGCACATGCTGTTTCGCCTGAATCGAAGTCCACGAGTGAAACTCCGCCGCGCAGTCCAGCGCCAGTATTGACAGCGGCTGCATTTACATCAATGACCGGCCGTCTGGTAGACCAACACCCGGCGGCAAGTACCCCCGCACCGGTTTCGCCGCCATCCATGCAGATCGAAGCGGCGCCGCGCGCCGCACCCGTGCGTGAACCGCACGCACCGATGCCGGCCGCGCCGGGCAAGGCGGAGCTGAGTCTTGACAAATCGGCGCGTGCCGAACCGCAACCCGCATCGGCCGCGCGCCGTCTGCCGGCACGCCGTCGTATTCCAACCGTGTGGATCGGAGGAGGCGTGGCCTTGCTGTTCACGTTGATCGGCGGTGGTACCTGGTATTACAACTCCATGGCGCACTACCTCACGCAACAAGCCACTTTGGGGGTTCCGGAAAATGCCTTAGCGCAAACGGTGCCGGCGCCGGTCACCCCTACACCCGTGTTAGTCACGCCGAAAGTTGCAGAGCCGCCATACCCCGTGCAGCGAAATCCTGCAAAAATTCAACTGACGAACAAGCCCACGAGTGTGCCGGTTGTGGCTTCTCCGAGTAGTACCAAGGTGCCTGCACCCGTGATCGCCGTCCCGCAGGACGCGGCGGCGTTGGAGAATGCGACGGCGGACAGCGTGCCGGTCCCGCCGCCCGCGCCGGTTGCCGTCAGCCGTGATGAGGAACAAAACGACACGTTCACCACGCTGCAAACTGCCTATCGCGCCTATCAAAGCGGCGACGATAGTGCCGCGCAAAAGTTATATGCCCGCGTACTGGGCCACGACGGCCATAATCGCGACGCCTTGCTGGGAGTGGCTGCAATTGCGGTACGCCAGAAAGATTTTGTGCGCGCACAGGAGATCTATTCCGAGTTGTTGACACTAGACCCCAAAGATAGTGTGGCGCAGGCGGGCTTCGTCAGCGTCACTAGCTCGTTCGATCCGTTGCAGCAAGAAGCACGCATCAAGACATTACTGGAACAGGAGCCGGGCGCATCGCATCTGTTATTTACCTATGCCAGTTTCCTGATGCAGCAGCAACGTTGGCTGGAGGCGACGCGTACGTTGCAGCCGGCGCTCCAGGCACAGCGCGACAACGCGGATTACGCGTTTAACCTGGCGGTGAGTTTCGATCACCTGGGGCAAAACGATGCGGCGGTGAAGTACTACCGTACGGCACTGGAACTGGCGGCGAAACAATCCAGCAGCTTTCGTCCCGACGATGTACGGCGGCGCTTGCAAGCGATGTCCGCCAATGGCAGTGGATCGCCATGAGTAGCGTCAAGCCACGCAAGCGCATGCTGGGTGAGGCGCTGCTGGAAAAGGGCCTCGTTAATCAAGACCAGTTGCGCATTGCGCTCACCGAGCAGAAAAAGCAAAGCCTGCCGTTAGGAAAAATTCTCATCCAGCTTGGGTTCGTTACCGAAGCGCTGATGCGCGATGCGCTGGGCGAAACCACCGGGCAGGAAAGTATTTCGTTAGCGAATGTGATTGCCGACGCCGACGCCGTGCAGCTGATTCCAAAAGAAGTGGCGCGTCGTTACAAATTAGTGCCGCTGAGTTTAGATCGCGAGAAAAACCAGCTCACCGTGGCAATGGCGGACACGTTCAACGTGATTGCCATCGACCAGTTGAATGCCGCGTTGGGCGGAGAGATTCATGTCAAGACATTATTGGCGGCCGAGCCCGAGATCGAAGCGGCCATCGATAATTTCTACGGTTTCGAGCTGTCGATCGACGGCATCATCAATGAAATCGAAACCGGCGAGATCGATTACACCAGCCTGCAAACCGGCAACAACGAATACAGCCAGCCCTTGGTGCGGCTGGTCGATGCGTTATTAGCCGATGCCGTAAAGCGCGGCGCGTCGTACATTCACTTCGAACCCGAGCAGGGATTCTTACGCGTGCGCTATCGCGTCGACGGGGTGATGCGCCAAGTGCGCACGTTGCATAAAAATTATTGGTCGGGTATCTCGGTGCGCGTGAAAGTGATGGCGGGTTTGAACATCGCGGAAACGCGCGCGCCGCAAGACGGGCGCATCTCGCTGACTTTGCTCGGCCGTCCGATCGATTTCCGCGTCGCCGCGCAACCGACCTCGCACGGCGAGAATATCGTGCTGCGCGTGCTCGACCGGCAAAAAGGCATTGTGCCGCTGGATAAGCTCAATCTTACCGAAGACATGCTGGCGCTGCTCAAGCTGCTGATGGCGCGCCCCGAGGGCATCATCCTGGTGACCGGACCGACCGGCAGCGGTAAGACCACTACGTTGTATTCGATGTTGAATCACGTCAACAGCGAAGATGTCAACATCATGACCCTTGAAGACCCGGTCGAATATCCGATGAGCATGATCCGCCAGTCGTCGGTGAACGAAGCAACCAAAATGGATTTCGCCAACGGTATCCGTTCGATGATGCGGCAAGACCCGGACATTATTCTGGTCGGTGAAATTCGCGACGAACAAACCGCCGAAATGGCCTTCCGCGCAGCGATGACCGGCCATCAGGTGTATTCGACCTTGCATTCCAATTCCGCAATAGGCGCCATTCCTCGACTATTGGATATCGGGGTCAAGCCCGAAGTCATGGAAGGCAATATCATCGGGATCGTCGCGCAGCGTTTGGCGCGGCGCCTGTGCCTGCATTGCAAGGAAGCGTACGCGCCGTCGGAGCTTGAACGGCAATTGCTCGGTTTGGGCGACGTACAGTACGAGCAGGTTAAGTTGTATCGCGCCAAGGGCTGCGAGCGCTGCGAACAGCAAGGCTACAAAGGGCGTTTTTCACTGCTGGAAATTTTGCGTATGGACGGTGAAATCGACGCACTGCTGGCACGTCGCGCGTCCAAGCACGAGCTTGAATTACATGCAAAGGCACGCGGATTTAAAACCCTGGCGGACGACGGCGTGCGCTTTATTCTCAACGGCGCCACCAGTTTGGAAGAAGTGTCGCGCGTGGTGGACCTCACTGCGCGGATAGTGTGAATTTGTCGTGAGGACGAACATGTGTTGACACTTGACGCTAACGGTAACAACCCCACCCCTACGGGGCACCCCTCCTTGAAAATAAGGAGGGGAGTAAGTGTTCATTTTCTCCCCTCCTTATTTTCAAGGAGGGGTGGACGCGCAGCGGACGGGGTGGTCGGGCGGGCGTACCCACCGCCATACGATGCTCATTAGTCGCCATGCCGCTCTATAAATACAAAGCCATCAGCCGCGACGGCAGCACCGTCACCGGCAATGTCGATGCCGCCAACGAGGCAGATCTTGACTTACGCGTAACGCGCATGGAGCAGGAGTTGATCAGCTTCAGCGTGGCACGCGCGCGTTTCGGTGCGCGCCAAAAGGTCACGCGCCGCGACCTCATTACGTTTTGTTATCACCTGGAGCAGCTGGCCCGCGCCGGTGTGCCGATCCACGAGGGCTTGGTCGATCTGCGCGACAGCGTCGACAATCCGGTGTTTCGCGAAGTCATCTCCGCGATCACACAAAGTATCGAAGCCGGTAAAACCTTATCGCAGGCCTTGGCCGAGCATCCCAAAGTTTTCGACGACGTGTTCGCACAACTGATTCGCGCCGGCGAAGAGGCGGGCCAGTTACCCGACGTGCTGAAAAACATCACCGAGAACATCAAGTGGCAAGACGAGCTGGCCGCGCAGACCAAAAAGATTTTGCTTTACCCGACGTTTGTCGCCATCGTGGTGTTCGGCGTGGTGTTTTTTTTGATGATCTATCTGGTGCCGCAGCTGGTGTCGTTCATTAAATCCACCGGCAACGAGCTGCCGGTACACACGCGTGTGTTGATCGTGGTGTCGAGCGCATTCGTCAATTATTGGCATGTGATTATCGCGGTGCCGGTGCTTGCTATTGCCGGAACCGTGATTGCCGCAAAGCGCAGCGCTGCTGTGCGCTTCCGGATCGACGGCATAAAACTGAAAATGCCGGTGGTCGGTGCAATTCTGCGCAAAATCATTCTCACGCGCTTCGCCAATTATTTCGCGCTGTTGTATGCGTCGGGCATCACGGTGATGAATTGCATGCAAATCGTCGAGAAAACCACCGGTAATTTGGTGATCACCCAAGCACTCAACGACGTGCGCAAAAAAATCAGCGAAGGCAACAGCATTTCCGCAAGCATGGCCAGCGTCGGGTTGTTCCCGCCGCTGGTGGTGCGCATGCTCAAGGTGGGCGAGTCGACCGGTGCGCTCGATGCGGCGTTGCTGAACATCAGCTATTTCTACAACCGCGATGTGAATGAATCGATCGAACGTGCACAGGCGATGATCGAGCCGGTATTGACAGTAATTTTAGGTCTGATGCTGGGTTGGATCATGTTGTCGGTGCTGGGGCCAATTTACGACATTATCGGCAAGATCAAGACATGAGCGCGCGCATCCTTTTGGTTTCCAGCAATCATGCCGCCGTCTACGTGTGGCACGGCAAACAATTGCATGGCCCGATAGAGTTTGCCGCCGATGAAGCGGGTTACGCGGCACTGACCCGTCAGCTGGAGCAGGACGCGGGGCTGGTGACAAGTCTGTTGGTCGACGTGATCGAAGAGGAGTTTCGTTCCGAACGCGTGCCGCACGTGGCCGGACGCGATCAGGCAGGATTGCTGAAGCGGCGGTTGGAGCAGGCCTACCGGCTTACGCCGTATCGCATGGGCTATATCCAAAACAAGCTGGTCGACGGCAAGCGCGAAGACGAAGCGTTGTTGTCGGCGATTACCAACGTCGAGCTGATTGCCCAAAAACTCAAGCTCAGCCGCCTAAGTCCTGCGCCCAGTGTTAATCCCGAAACCCATGCGGATCAGTTGCTGGCCGAAGTCGACAAGTCGCAACGTTACCTCACGCGCTTAAAATTGCTGGGGCGCGACGACATGCTGGTGGTGCATTGCATCAGCACCGGAGCGGAACTTGCAGCGCTGCGCGAAACTTGCCGCGACACGACGACGCTGCAATTCCGCTTTCATGAGCTGGGCGAACTGCACGCCGGACTCCGCAGCGGAACAGAACTGGCTACGCCGCAATTTTGCGACGCGCTATTTATCCAGTTACTCAAACGCCATACGCCGCTGCGCGATTACGCCACGCCGGTCGAGCGCCGTTACGATGCGTACCGGCGTGTGCGCAATGGCTTGCATGCGGCGAGTGCCGTGCTGGTATCGACCGCATTGGCGTGGACCGGCATGAACCTGATCGACGCGCGCTTGATGCAAGAATTTAATAGCAATGCCGGACGCATCTCCGGTGATATTCAGCAGCGCTACAACAGCGTGATGGAAGAGTTGCCCAAGACGCCAGTGAGTCCGCAAAACCTGCGCACCGGAGTCGAGCTGGCGCAGAGTTTATTGGAGCAAAGCACCTTGCCGCAGCCGATGTTGTACGCGTTGAGTGCCGGGTTGCACGATTTTCCGCAAGTGGATGTGCAGTCCATCGAATGGGTAGCGACGAACGACCCGGCGTCAGTGACTTTTGGCAGCACCGCCGTTGCCGCTGTGGTGCCTACGCCGCCGCCAGGCGATGCGCAGGCGGCCAATGCGCTGTATCAAGTGGCGCAAGTCAAAGGCAGTTTGCGCGCGTTCGACGGCGATTACCGCAAAGCGTTCGAACAAGTCAATCGGCTCATCGCGTCGCTTAAACAAAATGTCGAGCTGGAGCAGGTGCGCGCGGTGGAGTTGCCGCTGAATACCGATCCGTCCGTTTTGTTGCAAGGCAAAACCGGCACGCAGGAGTTGAGTCACACCGCAGCGTTTATATTGCAAGCGGTGCTGAAGGTGAAGCATGAAATTCGCTGATATCGAATGGCCGGTATTGCGCGGCGCGTTAATCGGCGTGGGTATCTCTTGCGCCGTGAGCGGCGCGACGGTCGGCGCGACCTATTATTATGTCAGCGGTTTGGCCGCTGAAAATAATCAGTATCAGGCCGCACTGAATCAAATTCGCGACCGTTACGTGATCGCCATTCAAGAACGCCAGCTGGTCGAACGTTTCTGGCCGCAGTACCGCCAACTGCAAGCCAATGGTTTTGTCGGCGATGAAAACCGTTTGAGCTGGGTCGACCTGCTGCACACCCTGGCGGCCAAGCATC
>JACQEQ010000043.1 GCA_016200445.1 Gammaproteobacteria bacterium
TTATGTATTCGAATATTCTAATTATTTCATTTAGCGGCCAAGCCCTGGGTATACTGCGCCGCGCTGCAGTTGGTCTAACGCCGTAATCAACGGTGTAACGGGCAGCTAACGAGGTGCTTCGATGGCTCACAGTGACGATGTGCAAGATCCCACCCGCCGCGATTTTCTCAATACCGTAACTGCCGTGGTCGGTGCCGCCGGTGTCGGTGTGGCGAGTTGGCCGCTGATCAGCAGCATGAATCCCACCGCCGATGTGCGTTTGCGCGCGACGACGGAAGTCGACATCAGCAAAATCAAACCCGGTGAATTGAAGACCCTCGCATGGCAAGGCAAGCCGGTGTTCATTTTGCGCCGCACTCACGAACAAGTGGCGGCGATGCAGGCGTCCCCCGGCGGTAAAGACCCGCAACCGGATCAACAACGCGTCAAGCAGCCCGAGTGGCTGGTGGTGGTCGGTATCTGCACTCACTTGGGTTGCGTGCCCACGCACAAAGACGAAGGTTGGGTATGTCCGTGTCATGGCAGCCGCTACGACATGAGCGGTCGCATTTTGCGCGGACCCGCACCGCGTAATCTGGAAGTGCCGCCGTATAAATTTCTCGCGGACAATAAACTTTTGATCGGTGAGGCATAACATGGGCGGCCGCATCGTTGATTGGATTGATCGTCGTTTTCCGCTGACCAGTTTTATCAAGCACGAACTCACTGAATATCCCACGCCGCGCAATTTGAGCATCTGGTGGAACTTCGGTTTCTTCGCCGGTTTCATGCTGGTGCTGCAAATGCTCAGCGGATTGTTTCTCGCGATGCATTACAAACCGGATGCGCAACTCGCGTTTGCATCGGTCGAACACATCATGCGCGATGTGAACTACGGCTGGCTTATTCGTTATTTGCATTCAACCGGCGCCTCGGCGTTTTTTGCGATTATTTATATCCACATGGCGCGCACGTTGTACTACGGCTCGTTCCGCGCGCCGCGCGAGCTGATGTGGTGGACCGGGCAAATTCTGTTGTTGTCGCTGATGGCGACCGCCTTCATGGGTTATCTGCTGCCATGGGGCCAGATGTCGTTTTGGGGCGCGCAGGTGATTACCAATCTGTTCCGCGCCACGCCCTTCATCGGCGACCAAGTGGTGATCTGGCTGCGCGGCGATTTCTCGGTGGGTGACGCGACGCTGACGCGCTTTTACGCACTGCACTTTTTGTTTCCGTTTTTGATTTGCGGCTTGGTGGCGATACACCTCGTGGCATTGCACTTCGTCAAAAGCAGCAACCCGTCCGGAATTGATCTGGCGGATAAAGATAACATCCCGTTCCATCCCTATTTCACGTCGAAAGATTTCTTAGGTCTAGGGATCTTCCTGATCGTGTTTTGTGCGGCGGTGTTTTTCCGGCCGGAATGGTTTATTGAAGCCGCGAACAATATACCGGCGAATCCCTTGCAGACGCCGCCGCACATTGCGCCCGAGTGGTACTTCCTGCCGTTACGCGATTTTGCGCGCGATTCCCGATTTGCTCGGCGGGGTCGTGGTCATGACATTATCCATTTTGGTGTTCGCGCTGATGCCGTACCTAGATCGATCTAAAATACCGGGCGGTTCGCGTTACCGGCCGTTTTATCGCGCGATGTTCTATGTGTTTGTCGTCGATATTGTCGTGCTCAGCTACGTCGGCGGCCAGCCGCCGACCGATGGTATGGCACTGACCGGGCAGATTGCGACCCTGGTCTATTTCGGCTTGTTTGTGCTGCTGCCGTACATGTCGGTCAAAGAAGAAGCGTGGCTACGCAAGCGCGGGCTACCCCCAGCGGTGGTCGCCATGCTGGCGAGCGAAGATACGCAGCGCGCCGCCGCGAGGGCGGGCCGATGAAATTGACACGTGTGAGTGCGTTGCTGCTGGGTTTTGCGGCTCTCAATGTTGCCGCGAAGGAGCTGGCTGAAGTCGATTTCGAACGTTCGCCCGATGCGCTAAAACGCGGTGCCGAAGTCGTCACGAGCGTGTGCATGGGCTGTCACAGTCTGCATTACATCAAGTACCGCGACTTGCAGCAGGTGGGGTTCAGCAGCGCGGAGCTGGATAAGCTGCGCGGCACGCAGGGCTTGGATGAGCCCTTGCTTAGCGCGACCACCGATGAGATGGCGATTGAACTGTTTGGCTTAGTTCCCCCGGATCAGTCGCTGCTGGCCAAGGCGCGCGAAGGCGGTGCGCATTATATCTACACGTTGCTGACCAGCTACGAGAAAGACGCCAAGGGTAATGTTTCCAATTTGTTGTTTCCCGGACTACGCATGCCGGATGTATTGGACTATGCATCGGCGGATATCGCGCAGCGCGCTGTATTGCAACAGCAAGTGCGTGACGCAGCGGTATTTTTGGAATGGGCGTCGGACCCGCACGCCGGTGAACGCCGTCGTATCGGTGTGTACGTGCTGGGGTACTTGGTGGTGTTGACGTTTTTGCTCTATTTGATCAAACGGCGTGTGTGGGCACGCTTACCTCCGCCGGTGGCGCGTTGATCCGGGGTTATGGTTTACATCCACAACCCACTTGATTACGATGGCGGCCATGAAAAGGAGCGGTATTTATTTAGCGGTCGCCGTGTCGTGGGGCCTGCCATTGATGGCGCATGCCGCTCCGGACGCGTGTGCGAACGGCTTGCAATTCTATATGCAAGGGGAGCATGCCGCGAGTGGTTCAAGAAATCCGCCGCCAGCGGTTTTGAAAAAGCCAAGATGCAGTTATCGCAAACCAATCCTTAAATTCTGTTCCATCGGCATTTACGCTGCCGCGTTCGCGACAATCTTGCGCCCTTCTTTGCGCAGAAACTCCAGAAACGTTTTCGACAGGAGCGACAGTTTGCGGTTCGCCGCGTAACCGATGAATAAATCCCAGTCGATCGGGAACCCCTTCACATTTAAAACTGCTAACTCGCGCTCATTCATTTCCTGCCCAAGGGCGTGCCGGGACATGATAGAAATCCCGAGTTTGGCGATCACCGCCTGCTTGATCGCTTCGTTGCTGCCCAGTTCCATCCGGATTTCCGGGCGCAAGTCTTTACTTTTAAAGCGCTCTAGAATTGCGATGCGGGTTCCCGAGCCGGGCTCGCGCATGATGAAGCGTTCCTTGGCTAAGCGTTCGAGCGGAATCTGTTGTTTGCTCGCCAACGGATGCTCGCGCCACGCAACAACGACCAGTGGATTGGGCATAAAGCGCTCGAACGCGGCGTTTACATGCGGCGGTGGTTCGCCAATGATATAAAACTCGTCGGCATTTTCCGCCATGCGTTCCAGCAAGCGCTCGCGATTGGTCACTTTGAGCGAGACGTCGATGCCCGGGTAGCGTTCGCAAAAGTGCCCGAGCAAGATCGGAGCGAAATATTTCGCAGTCGATACCACGGCCAGCTTCAGATGCCCCTGCTTTAGCCCCTGGAAATCGGCCAGCTGGGTATCGAAACGCGCGAACACTTCGAACACTTCGCGACAGGCGTTATGCAAGGCATGGCCTGCATCGGTGAGATGCACCGACTTGCCGATCTGTTCGAACAGCGGTGCGCCGACAGTATCGTTTAGTTTTTTGATCTGCATCGATACCGTTGGCTGCGCCAGAAACAGCTCTTCCGCCGCTTTGGTGAAACTGCGGTTGCGCGCCAAAGATTCAAACACTTGTAACTGGCGCAGGCTTATGCGCCGGATCAAGTCGGAGACGTCAGGTTTATCCATAGATGATAGTCTATCGTTTTGATTGCGAAAATCCATTTTCATTTATAGCTGCGAACGCGCATAGTTCCCCCCGCAGCAGATTCACGTTCACATCAATTTACGACCAAGTCGGAGAATACGATGGCCAAAAGCGAAACAATGAAAGAGGGCAAAGAACGCTACAAGTCCGGCGTTATACCCTACAAGAAAATGGGCTACTGGGAGCCTGATTACAAGATCAAAGATACCGACGTACTCGCGATGTTCCGCATGACCCCGCAGGCGGGCGTGGAACCCGAAGAATGTGCCGCCGCCGTTGCCGGCGAATCCTCCACCGCGACCTGGACGGTGGTCTGGACGGATCGTTTGACCGCGTGCGAAATGTATCGCGCCAAAGCCTACCGTGTGGACTTGGTTCCGAACACCGGACCGGGCACCAAAACCGAAGCGCAGTACTTTGCTTACATTGCGTACGACATCGATTTGTTTGAAGGTAATTCGATTGCCAACCTGACCGCGTCCATCATCGGTAACGTGTTCGGCATGAAGGCTGTGAAAGCGTTGCGTTTGGAAGACATGCGTATCCCGGTGGCTTACCTGAAGACGTTCCAAGGCCCCGCGACCGGCGTCATCGTCGAACGCGAGCGTATGGACAAGTTCGGCCGTCCGCTGTTGGGCGCCACCACCAAGCCGAAGCTTGGCTTGTCGGGCCGTAACTATGGCCGCGTGGTGTACGAAGCGCTGAAAGGCGGTTTGGACTTCATGAAAGACGACGAGAACATCAACTCGCAGTCGTTCATGCACTGGCGCGACCGCTTCCTGTATTGCATGGATGCCGTCAATAAGGCTTCTGCAGCAACCGGCGAAGTCAAAGGTCACTACATGAACGTGACCGCCGGCACCGTGGAGGAAATGATTGCCCGTGCCGAGTTTGCCAAGGAGCTGGGTTCAATCATCATCATGATCGACCTCGTGATTGGGTATAGCGCCATTCAGTCGATGGCCATCTGGGCGCGTAAGAACGACATGATTCTCCATCTGCATCGTGCCGGTAACTCGACCTACTCGCGCCAGAAAAATCATGGCATGAGCTTCCGCGTCATTTGTAAGTGGATGCGAATGGCCGGTGTGGATCACATCCATGCAGGCACCGTCGTGGGCAAGCTGGAAGGCGACCCGTTGATGATTCGTGGTTATTACGACACCTTGCTCGATACGCATACCCCGGTACAGCTCGAAAAAGGCATCTTCTTCGAACAGGATTGGGCTTCGCTGAACAAGTGCATGCCGGTGGCTTCCGGTGGAATTCATGCCGGTCAAATGCACCAGTTGTTGACCTATTTGGGCGACGACGTGGTGTTGCAATTCGGCGGCGGCACGATCGGTCATCCGGATGGCATTCAAGCCGGTGCGGTTGCAAACCGTACCGCACTAGAAGTCATGATTCAGGCGCGTAACGAAGGCCGCGACATCTGGAACGAAGGCCCGAAGATCCTGCAAGAAGCAGCCAAATGGTGTGCTCCGCTCAAAGCCGGTCTGGAAACGTGGAAGGATGTTTCCTTCAATTACGAATCCACCGACAGCCCCGACTTTGTGCCGACTACTACGGCCAGTGCTTAATTCATTCGAGGAGAAGCGATCATGATGACTAATCTTGGAAATCGCGTCACGCAAGGGCAGTTTTCGTTTCTGCCTGACCTGACCGATGCGCAAATCACCGCGCAAATCAAATATGCCCTGAGTAAGGGCTGGGCGTCGAGCGTCGAGTACACCGACGATCCGCACCCGCGCAATACCTATTGGGAAATGTTCGGCAACCCGATGTTCGACCTGAAGGATCCCGCCGGGATTTTGATGGAAGTGAACAAC
This sequence comes from Gammaproteobacteria bacterium, assembly GCA_016200445.1. Lineage (GTDB taxonomy): Bacteria > Pseudomonadota > Gammaproteobacteria > SG8-11 > SG8-11 > UBA6921. The sequence continues at coordinate 5,571 of JACQEQ010000043.1, forward strand.
TGCCGTAAGACCTTTCCGAATCACTACATCCGCGTCATCGCTTTTAGCTCGGTGCGTGGCGTAGAGAGCGTGACCATGTCGTATATTGTTAATCGTCCCAAAAAAGAGCCGGGCTTTGGTCTGGTACGTCAGGAAGGCGAAGGACGGATGATTCGTTACACCATCCATTCGTACGCGACCGACAAGCCGGAAGGCGAGCGTTATTAATCGTTCGTTGCTGTAGCTTTAGCTGCGGTACGCCCGGGGCGAGTGCCCCGGGTATTTTCTCCTTCCCGTCAGTGTTTTTATCTATGCAAGCGATGAGGCAATGCGATGTCGCCCAACGAATCTGTAACCATGACCGACGATACCGGCGTGGACCTCGAAGCTGAATTTCAAGCATCAAACATTCAAGAATTACTCGATCAACTGGATCGCGAATTGATCGGTTTAAAACCTGTCAAGACCCGCATCCGCGAGACTGCCGCATTACTGCTGGTGGATCGCGTGCGTAAAAAACTCGGGCTGGCTTCCGGCGCACCCAGCTTGCACATGTGTTTCACCGGCAACCCCGGCACCGGCAAAACCACGGTTGCGTTGCGCATGGCGGAAATTTTGCACCGCTTAGGGTACATCCGCCGCCCCGATGTGGTATCGGTCACGCGCGACGATCTGGTGGGTCAATACATCGGTCACACCGCGCCCAAGACCAAAGAAGTGTTAAAGAAAGCGATGGGCGGCGTATTGTTTATCGACGAAGCCTATTACTTGTACAAGCCTGAAAACGAGCGCGACTATGGCGCGGAATCTATCGAGATTCTGCTGCAAATCATGGAGAACAATCGTGACGACCTGGTTGTGATCCTGGCCGGTTACAAAAACAAAATGGATCAGTTTTTTCAGAGCAATCCCGGCATGTCCTCGCGTATTGCGCACCACATTGATTTCCCCGATTACTCCCCTGACGAGTTGTGTGCGATCGCTAAATTGATGCTTGACGCCCAGCATTACCATTTCAGCGCTGCCGGTGATAAAGCGTTTCGAGATTACATTGTGCGGCGCATGTCGATGCCGCACTTCGCCAACGCGCGTTCGGTGCGCAACGCGCTGGATCGCGCGCGCTTACGTCAGGCCAATCGCCTGTTCGAAAGCATGCAAACGAAATTGACGCGCGATGATCTGATGACGCTTGAAGCATCAGATATTCTTGCCAGTAGAGTATTTGCGCAAGGAGAAAAGGACATCGACTAACTGAAGTTTAAGTCGAGGAGCGGAATGGGGCACACGGATTCGATACTCGATAATCTGCGGGAAATTCATCCGTTGCGTGAGTTTCCTAAAATAATTGAGGCGGCGTGTTTCAACACCGTGCGGGTTGCACTGTTGCGTTTGGGTTCGCCGCTGCGTATTGAGCTTAAACGTCCGCGCCTCGTGATGTTGCTCGAATCGAATCATTGGGTCGCGGTGTCGCTCTGGGACGAAGCACTGCCGTTGCTGTTATGGAAAGATTTCGACCCCGTTACACGCGATAACCTGCATGAATCTGTCCGCTGCACACTGGCGCTTTTCGATCACTGCGCGGGGCTCGTTATGGGCACGGCCCTTGATGCTCTTCACCATGAACTGCGTGTACGGTTAAACCCTACCGGCCGATAGGAGAAATCGCATGCCGATGGTTGATATGAAAGACATGCTTACGCACGCGTACCGCAATGCGTATGCCGTTGGCGGATTCGATCTGGTCAGTCTCGATTTTCTAGAAGCTATCGTCGCTGCGGCCGAGCAAACTCGCTCGCCAGTCATTTTGTCACTGGCCGAATCGCACTTCGAATATTACGACTTCGAGCTCGTCATGGCGGCGGTTGAAACGGCCGCGCAACGTGCAAGTGTGCCCATCGCTATCCACCTCGATCACGGCGCATCGCACGCGTCGGCGGTGCGCGCGATTCGTTATGGATGCAATGGCGTGATGGTGGATGCCTCGCATGAAATTTTTACCGGCAATGTCGCGCTGACCCGTAACGTGGTTGAAATGGCGCACGCTTGCGGGATAGCTGTGGAAGGCGAACTCGGCTACGTCGCGGGCGTGGAGGGCGAAGATGCGCAGAAGCATCCCGGCGAAACCATTTACACGTCGATCGAAGAAGCGGAGCTCTATGTGCAACGCACCGGCGTTGATTTTCTCGCGGTCTCAATTGGCACCGTACACGGCCGCATGCGCGGTAAACCCAGGCTCGACTTCGAACGTCTAAAACGCATCAACGAAACCTTGCATGTTCCTTTGGTGATTCACGGTGGCACTGGCTTATCCGACGATCAGTTCCGGCGCTTGATCGGCAACGGCGTCAGCAAAATTAACTATTACACCGCGCTTGCCGACACAGCCGCTGCGCGTATTCGTAGCGATGCCCGTAATGACCGGACTTGCGGCTACACCGGACTGACGAAGGGTATCCGCGATGCAATCCGTAGCGAGGTCGAGCGTTGCATGGTGCTGTGGGGCTCTGCGGGCCGTGCCGCCGAAGTACTCGCACAATGTGGATTGTGGCAACCCATTCACCACGTCATTGTCTACAATGCAGCGGAAAGCAGTGCAAGCGAAGTCGCCGCGATTATGGCACGCGGGCATGGCGTGTTGAGTGAAATTCCTGGCGTACGCCGTGTCGTCACCGGTTGGTCTGCGCAGGAAACTTCCCGGTTTCGCTACTGTTGGTTGATCGAATTTGCGCATCGGAAAGTCATCGACAGTTATCGCGACCACCCCGACCACGTCGCATTCGCCAATGACGTCTTTCGCCCAGTTGCGAACGAACGTATCAGTCTGGATTTTATCGCCATGGGTACTACTCGGCAGCAAACTTACGATAAGTTCGATTTCGAGGCGCAGGCGTCACGGCGCATGGCTTGACAAAAAAGATCCGGCAGCTCTGTACTACTACTTGAGCGTGCGGGTTTTTGGTTAACCCGTTTCTACCGGGGTATCTTTAGCGTTGCCCCAGTCCGACCACGAACCTGCATAGCCGCGTACGCGCTCATAGCCCAGCGATTTGAGCACCATATAAGTGTGCGCGGAGCGATGATGGGTGTGGCAATACACAATCACTTCTTTGTCGGGCGTCACGCCGCGTTGGGTTAATAGCGCGCGTAATTCGTCGGGCGATTTAAAACGCAGATTGCGCGTTTGATCCATCGCCAGCAACCAGTCCATATTCACTGCGCCTGGAATATGACCGGCACGTTCTGCGCTGCGCACCTCGCCGGAAAATTCGCGCGGAGTGCGGCAGTCGAGCAAACATACGGCAGGATTTTTGAGCTTGGCGAGAATGTAGGCGCGGTCCGCGATGACGCTGTTGTTGACATTTCCGCTATAGGTCGTGGGTGCAACCGGAACAACAACACTATCCAGGCGATGATCTTCCGCAGCCCAAGCCGCAAGCCCGCCATTCAATAAGGTGATTTGCGCGTGGCCCATGGTTTGTAAGGTCCACAAAAAACGCGCTGCCTTGCCGCCGCCTTCTTCATCGTAGGCGACGACTTGCGTGTGCGGCGTAATTCCCAAGTCGGAAAAAATTTCGTTCAGCGTTGTGGCATCCGGCACCAGGCCGATCACCGGCGGCTTGTTGCGTATAATTTTGGTGTAGTCCAAATGCAGCGCGCCGGGGATGTGTTGACGCGCGTAGATATCGGCGCGGCAAAGGTCAACAACGCGTACGTTAGGATTGTTCAGGTAATGTTCGAGGTCGTCCGGCTCGATCAACAACGGTAGTGTGGCGGTGCTCATGGCAGTTAGCGGCTCAGTTCTTTGGTTAGATGGGGATGTAGCGTTTGCAACAATGATTTAAACACTTTGGGCGAACCGGCCACAATATTGCCGGTGTCCATGTATTCATTTCCGCCGGACAGGTCGCCGACCAATCCACCCGCTTCCTGAATCAACAGCACGCCAGCGGCGACGTCCCATGGGCTCAGGCCAAACTCCCAGAATCCATCCAGGCGCCCGGCTGCGACGTAAGCTAAGTCTAGCGCTGCGGAGCCCGCGCGGCGAATGCCGGCCGTCATCGGCGTGAGCGCTTTAAAGGTTTGCAGATAGCAATCCAAATGCTGCTGGTAGCGAAACGGGAAGCCGGTGCCTAGAAGTGCGCCGTCGAGACTTTTTAGTTTGCTGACGCGGATGCGCTTGCTGTTGAGCTGCGCACCGGCACCGCGCGTGGCGGTGAAGATTTCCTGGCGCATCGGATCGTAGACCACCGCGTGGGTCAATACACCTTTGTGTTGAATTCCGATTGACACTGAGAATTGCGGGAAGCCATGCAGAAAGTTAGTGGTGCCGTCGAGCGGATCGATGATCCACACATATTCTTCACCTGCTTGTTCACCGCTTTCTTCGGCAAGGATACCGTGATTGGTGTAATGCTTGCGAATCACCGCGATGATTTCCTGCTCGGCATTGCGGTCGACTTCGCTGACAAAATCATTGCGCGATTTTGACGCAATCGTCAGCGTGTCGATGCGGTCGACCGAGCGCAGAATGACGTTGCCGGCCTGACGCGCGGCGCGAACCGCGATATTGAGCATTGGATGCATGTGAAGTTGGGCCAGCAGATGTAGGTACGCTTGGTCATGCCGAAATATTTTCCGCATGACGACGCGACGGCGCGCGCGGCAGGCGCGACAGACATTCTCGACACCGCTCAGGTGTATGCATCGTTTGCAGAGGCGGTTGCGGATTGCGGTCTGGTATTTGGCGTCAGCGCTCGCTCGCGCACGATTGCCTGGCCGCAGTGGGATGCACGCGGCGCGGGCCGGCATATCATCAGCGCTGCACAACACACGCAGGCCGCGCTGGTGTTTGGAGCGGAACGTGTTGGCTTGAGCAACGCGGAAATCGATTGTTGTCATGGTCTGGTGCAGATTCCGGCGAATCCGGTTTACGCGAGTTTGAATCTGGCGGCGGCGGTACAAGTACTGGCTTACGAACTACGTATCGCGGCGTTAGAAAATGCCGGAGTGCAAACCACAGTGTCCGAGCATAAACCCGCTGATGCGCAAGACGTCGAACGCTTCTATGCGCACCTGCGTCAGACTTTGGAGGATGTCGGGTTTCTCGATCCGGAAAATCCCCGTCAGTTGATGCGTCGCGTGCGACGCCTGTTCAACCGCGCACTGCCTGATACAATGGAGTTGAATATTTTGCGTGGCATCCTCGCGGCGGTTGATGCGAAAGCCGCCAAATCTCGTTAACCAGTTTTCAAGACCAGACGGCAACGATGTTGCAACGCATCCGAGAAGACATTCAGTGTGTATTCGAACGCGACCCCGCCGCGCGCAGCACCTTTGAAATCATCACCACCTATCCGGGGGTGCATGCCATTGTTGCGCACCGTCTGACACACCGGCTCTGGTATCTCAATGCGAAGTGGCTAGCGCGTTTCATCGCCGCACTTGCACGCTGGTTTACCGGTGTTGAAATTCATCCTGGTGCAAAAATTGGCCGCCGTTTTTTCATCGATCACGGTATGGGTGTGGTCATCGGCGAAACCGCTGAGATCGGCGACGATTGCACGCTTTATCACGGTGTGACCTTGGGTGGCACCAGTTGGAATAAAGGCAAACGACACCCCACGCTCGGCAACCAGGTGGTCGTGGGCGCCGGTGCCAAAATACTTGGCCCCATCGTGATTGGCGACGGCAGCCGCATCGGGTCGAATGCGGTTGTTGTAAAAGCGGTTGCGCCGGGATCAACCGTGGTCGGTGTGCCGGGCAAGGTCGTGCAGCAAGCGGGCACCGACGAACGCGACGAACAGCGCCGTGCCATGGCAAAAAAAATCGGCTTCGATGCCTATGGCCAGACTCAGGACATGACGGATCCAGTGGCGCACGCCATCAACCTCATGCTCGATCATATGCACGCGGTGGACCGGCGGCTCGAAGCGATCTGTGCTGCACTCAAGGAGTTGGATGTACCCATGGCTGCGGAAAAAATGCCGGTCTTGGATGCCTGTAAAATTACACCGAGTACAGAGGGGCATATGGAAGAAAACTCGTGAAGTTGCCCATATAATGCGATTATTGGCAGGGTTGAATAGTTGACTAAATTACTTGGCTATGGCTTACTGTTCGGCAATGCAGAGTGGACATCGGGATTAAGCGAAATGGAGTCGTACACTATGGAATACGGCTTTAATTCCAGTGTTTTCCTAAGGCGTTGCCGTAATGGTTCACTAGGAAAAGGTACCCCATGAAACTGACTACCAAAGGCCGCTATGCGGTCACAGCGATGCTGGATCTTGCGCTGCACAACGATCAGGGTTCGATCACGTTAGCGGATATCTCTGAACGCCAAGGGATTTCCCTATCC
>JACQEQ010000180.1 GCA_016200445.1 Gammaproteobacteria bacterium
GTGTTGCAAGGTGACGTTATTGACATCGTTGTGAATCGATGCAAAACGTAAAAATCCCACCAGTGCGACGAGAACCATGATCGCGATGAGTGCGGAAAATCCAGCGGCGACGGTAAATTTCGAGTTTTTATTTTGCATGTGTCGAAGGCGGCTGCGTGAGGTTGCGAAGAGTTACGCTGCGTCTTGTGGTTCTGCCAGTGTGGTTTCTGAGCGGCGTGCGAAGAAATCGAGCCATTCTCCGAGCAGCTGATTGACCTGGCGCTTTTCGTCGCGTTGCAGCATGTGTTTATTCGGGTAACCATACTCGGGCTCAAAGCTGCCTTGCCCTGAGCAATTCACCACTTCGGCGACTTTGGCGTCGTGGTACATCCGCACGGTCATCGTTAAATTCAATGCCATCGTGCTGTGAGTCTTGAGTGCGACAATGATTCCAACCACGCTGGTATAGCGGTGATCTTCTTGTAAGGCGATTTCGAAGTGCAGTCCCGTGGGATGTTTGATGCTGTGACAGACGCCAGACACGCTGCGAAACAAACGCAGTAATTTACCGTAGTTGCTTTCGTACAACGGTGTTTGGTTGTAATAGTGCTTGGACGCGCAGACCGAAGTCATGGCTGGATTCCTTTCTGTTTGACTTGTGGTTCAATCATAATCATGTTCACGCGTGCTTGGCCATGTTGATTCGTTCTTTTAAGTAGTGTCGGCCAATTGTGCGTGCAAAACAGCGGAATACTGTGACCGGCTCGCTAGGTTACCCAGGTCTTCATGCGTGCACGCAGCCGCAGCAGGGCCTGGCTTAATAATTGGCTGGTACGTGATTCGCTCACGCCAAGCACCGTGCCAATCTCGCGCAGGTTCAGTTCGTTATCGTAATATAAAGTCACGATCAGGCGCTCACGCTCCGGCAGCGCGGCAATGGCGCGCGACAGGCCGTTGCGAAAATCGTCGTCTTGCAGTTCCGATAGCGGCGTGGACTGGGGCTCGCCGAGCCCTTGATGGATGGCTTCGTCGTCGAGACCCACGTCTTCCAGATTGGTCATGCGAAATACCGCAGCCTCTTGCAGTAATTTGTAATATTCGTCCGGATTCATGCCGAGTTCTTTCATGACTTCCTGATCACGCGCGTCGCGGCCCATCGCGTTTTCCACTTTACGGATCGCCTCGGTGACATCGCGTACTTTGCGATGCACGGATTTCGGCGCCCAATCATTGCGGCGTAGCTCATCTAACATCGAACCGCGAATGCGAATGCCAGCGTAGGTTTCGAAACTGGCGCCTTGGGTGGGATCGTAGTTGCGGCCGGCGTCGAGTAATCCGAGCATGCCGGCCTGAATCAGATCGTCGACCAATACCATCGGCGGCATACGTGCCATCAAATGGTAGGCGATACGTTTGACCAGCGGTGCATAGCGCACTACGAGGCTGGTTTGTGTTGCACGGTCCTGGGAGTTGTATTCAGACATACGTGTTGCGCGTGCCTCGAAGCCGGGGTCGATTCAGCGAGCGGCGCGCTTCAGTGCGCACAGGCTTAAAAAACACTGAAAGACTGGGCTTGAGTTACGGCAATGCGCAGCAGAACTTTAGGCTGGATATGTAAATTGCAGAGCAGGAAAGGAATTAGATTTCGTGACGGCCGCTAAATGCGTGCGACAAGGTTGAACTGTCGACATATTCCAGCTCGCCGCCCAGCGGCACGCCGTGCGCAATGCGCGTAACTTTAATATTGCGCTTGCGTACCAGCTCGCTGATGAAATGCGCGGTGGTTTCGCCTTCCACCGTGGGATTGGTGGCCAGAATCACTTCTTGAATCGGCGGCTCAGAATCGAGACGCAGCTCTAATTGGTCTAGGCCGATTTCCGCCGGGCCAATGCCATCCAACGGTGACAGCCGGCCCATCAATACGAAATACAGGCCGCGATAGGCGGTCGAGCGTTCAATCGCTTGTGCATCCACCGGGGTTTCGACCACGCACAACAGCTGGCGATTGCGCTGCGGGTTGGCACATAACGCGCAGACCGGTGATTCGCTCAAGGTGCGGCACTGTTGACAACGTCCGACACCATCGATTGCGCCGATCAGCGCTTGCGCCAGTTTGCGCGCACCGTCGCGGTCGCGTTCCAGCAAATGGAACGCGATGCGGCGCGCTGATTTCGGCCCGACGCCGGGCAGGCAGCGCAACGCGTCAATGACGGTTTCGATCAGGTTGCTGGAGTTCATCAGAACGAGAATGGCAGTTTCATTCCGCCGGGCAGGCCCGCGCCGCCAGTGACAGTTTGATATTTTTCTTGCGTGACTTTTTCGATCTGGCGTACGGCATCGTTGACTGCTGCGGCAATCAAATCTTCGAGCATTTCCTTATCGTCTTTGAGCAGGACCGGATCAATGGTCACGCGTTTGATGTCGTGTTTGCCGGTCATTACCACGCTGACCATATTACCGCCGGCCTGGCCGGTGACTTCGATCGTGAGTAATTCCGCTTGCACCTTTTGCAGATTGGATTGCATCTGCTGGGCCTGTTTCATCAAATTACCTAAGCCGCCTTTCATCATAAATTCCTCGTTGCTGTGGACGCGAGATGCTGGATTATAGCGGACTTAATCCAAGGGCTGCACGGAGTCCGTATCGATCTTCGCGTTAAAGGTATCCAGCAAGCTCTGCACGCGCGCATCTTTGGCGACCGACTGCTGCGCTGCAGATTGCCGTTCCTGGCGCAGGCGTTCATGCGTCTGCGCGGGCGATTCGGCTTGCGGCTCACGTGCAATGTCGACCTGCAAACGCACGGGTTGTTTTAAATACGACTGTAGTGCCTGTTGTAATCGCTCGCGGGTGTTGTCGGTGAGCAGTTTGCTGTGCGCCACCAAGAGTTCCAGTTTCAGGCCGTCGCTGGTGCGTTCTTTGAGGATGCAATTGGCGGCCAGTTGTTTGGTCAGGCCAGTGATGTCGAGCTCCAGCACCATTTGGTTCCAGTTTAGTTCGGCCGGGTGCGCACTGGGCGCAGGCGGGGCGCTGGTTTGGGCCGCTGGCGTAGCCGCTGCACGGGGTGTTGGCGCAGTTACACTGGCAGTGCGTGCTACCGGTGGATGGATGGTTTCATCCTGCGGTTGAAACGCCAGCATGCGCAGCAGCGTCATCTCAAAACCGCTTTGCGGGTCAGGTGCCAAATGCAGGTCACGGCGGCCAATCACGCCGATCTGGTAAAACAACTGCACGTCTTCAGCACTGAAGTTTTGCGCGTATTGCAGGATCTGCGCGCGGTCGCTGCGGGTGTCGTCGAGCGCGTCCGGCACGTGTTGCGCCAACGCGATGTGATGTAGCGTGGAATTAATTTCGTTAAGCACCCCGGCAGCATCGGGGGCATGTTCCTGCATCGCACGTACGCGCGCGAACAACAGCCCCGCATCGCGTTGCGCCAAGGCATCAAGCAAGGTAAAAACCTCGGCGTGATCGATGCTGCCCAGCATGGCACGTACATCGGCCACGCTGAGTTTGCCGCCGCAATAGGCGATGGCTTGGTCGAGCAGACTAAGCGCATCGCGCATGCTGCCATCGGCGGAACGGGCGATGAACTGTACCGCCTCGGGTTCAAATGGAATCGCTTCACGTAGCAACAGTGCGTCGAGATAGGTTTGAATCGAAGCTTGCGGCAGGCGTTTCAAGCTGAACTGCAAACAGCGTGACAAAATCGTCACCGGCAAACGTTGCGGGTCAGTTGTTGCCAGCAAAAATTTCACGTGCGGCGGTGGTTCTTCGAGTGTTTTTAGCAGCGCGTTGAAACTGTGCGTCGA
>JACQEQ010000181.1 GCA_016200445.1 Gammaproteobacteria bacterium
CTTTTATTCCTCCAGCTCATCATGCGCAAACTCAGGCGAAGGCCGAAGCCCGGCCGGGCGGGCGTCGTGGTGCCCAACGGGACATTGTTCGGCGACGGCGTCTGTGCGAGGATCAAGGAAGAATTGCTCAAGGAGTTCAATCTCCACACCATCGTTCGATTGCCGAACGGCGTCTTCGCCCCGTATACCTCGATTCCGACGAATCTCCTTTTCTTTGACCGGTCGGGACCGACGAAGGAGATCTGGTACTACGAGCATCCGCTTCCCGAGGGGAAAAAGAACTACACCAAGACCCGGCCCCTTCAATATGAAGAGTTTACGCCCTGTCTGGCGTGGTGGAAGAAGCGCGAGGAGAATGAACGCGCCTGGAGGGTCCCGGCCTCCGAGCTTCTGGCCAAAGGCTGCAACCTCGACATCAAGAACCCAAGGGGCAAGCAGGACTTCGAGCATCTGCCGCCGGAGCAATTGGTGGAGGACATCGTGAAAAAAGAACAGCGCATTTTGGAGATCATGGACGAAATCAAGAAAGTCCTGGAAGAGGGTAAGCCATGAGCAAACCATGGCCGCTGGTGCAACTTGGTGAAATCTTAACGGAACGCCAAGAAACCCCATCCCCTGGAGCGTTGGCGGCAGGTGAGGTTCGTATCGTTTCCAAGATTGGTTTTGGCGATGGAAGGATTCAACTTCGTAGCGATGGTCAAACCAAAACAGGAATGATCCTCGTACGCCCCGGCGACCTTGTCGTCTCTGGCATTAACGCGGCAAAGGGCGCAATTGCAATATACGGTGAAGAAAACACCGAGCCGATTGCGGCGACGATTCATTATGGAGCCTATATTCCTAATAAAACGCGAGCCGATGTTAAGTTCCTTTGGTGGTTGCTGCGGAGTCGAACGTTCCGTGACCTGCTTTTGGAATATGTGCCCGGTGGCATCAAAACAGAATTAAAAGCCAAGAGGCTTCTACCAATACCTGTTTCCCTCCCTTCCCTTCCAGAGCAGCATCGAATTGTGGCCCGGATTGAAGAGCTTTCAGCCAAGATCGAAGCGGCCCGCGCCCTCCGTCTGCTTGCGGAGAATGAGGCAGAGGCGCTCGTATCCGCTACGCGTCGAGCACTAATCGGTGAGGCGCCGCAGCCCGACTGGATTCCTCTTAGCACATTGGTTGAAAAGATCGAGAACGGTAAAAGCCCCGCCTGCGAGGCACGTCCGGCTAATATGGACGAGTGGGGCGTGCTTAAAGTAGGTGCCGTGTCGTTTGGTATATTCGATGAGCGAGAAAACAAGGCTCTTCCACTAACTCAGTCATTTGATCCAATTCATGAAGTTAAACAAGGTGATTTCTTGATGAGCCGTGCAAATACGACTGAGTTAGTCGGCGCGTGCACAATTATAGGCAAGACACGCCCACGTCTCTTGTTGAGTGATAAGACCTTTCGTTTTCATTTCAGGCCTGAAACAGTGCTGATTCCATCCTGGCTGAACCATGTGATGAAGTCGCCCGCTCTACGAGAACAAATATCCAGGGGTGCAAGCGGAACCTCACCAACAATGAAGAACATTTCGAAGGAAAAGGTACTCGCGCTCATGTTGCCACCACACAATGAGCCTGAGCAACGTCGGATCATCTCAGAACTGGATGTGTTACAGGCAGAGGTGGACGCACTGAAGCACTTGCAGTCCGAGACCACCACCGAGCTAGATGCACTTCTGCCGGCCGCCCTCGACCGCGCGTTCAAAGGTGAACTCCATTGACGAGTGGGATTTCGAATTGCGGATTGGGCCAAAAAACTGGTTCCCTATTTTCGACTTGACAAATATTCACTTATTCAGTTATTATGTTGACATGCATATTTGGATATCTGCCTGTGGCTAAAGCACATATCAAAAGACCCGACGGGACTAGTATTGTGATTGAGGGCAATCCTCAAGAGGTGGCGGCGCTTGTCAGTAGAATAGAAGGTGGCACGCCCAGAAAAGGGAAAGCGTTGACCAAACCCGAGAAGCGCGGCAAGAGAGAAAGACTTACGCTTTCGGACTCGCTGTTGCTCCTAATGGATGAGGGCTTTTTTAAGAAACCGAAGGACCTTGGTGCGGTAAAAACTGCTCTAGCAGAACGTGGTCACGTTTATCCCGTTACGACTATCTCGCCAGCCCTACTTCGGCTCGTTCAGCGCAGATATCTACGTCGGATTAAACAAGACAAACGGTGGTTCTATACTGGGTGAATTTCCATGAAAGAGAATGATAAAGGTTGGAAGAAGATCATCGCCCGCTTGGAAAAACTGGAGCATGCGGTTTTCGGTTCTGGCAGGAGCGGCGCCAGCAAAACCTTCACAGATACGAAGAAATACAAAGGCGCAACCGGTGGAATTCGATTACTTGCAGATAAAGGCTTTTTTGACAAGAAGCGTTCCTTCGGGGAGGTCTGCAAAGCCCTCGAAGACAAGGGCTACCACTACACTAAGCAAGCCGTGCAAACTCCCCTTAACAAACTCTCCTCTTCACAAGGAAAGATCTTGGTGGCGCTGACCGAGAGTGGGAGGAAGCTATATGCGAAAAGGAAATAGCCCGAGCGCTCAACAAGAACTTGCTACAAAACTTCGGAAGGTGCAAACTCTTATCAACGACTGCTTAGATTTGGTTACACAACACCAACAAATTCCAAACAGACACCCCAAGCCCTCAGGTCAGATCCGGAATTCCGATACTTCGGTTCACTTCGAAATGAACGAGCGCGCTTTTATCAAGCGATACGCCAAAAAGCTCGGTAGCGGACCAAAGAAATTTGTTTTGATTCTCGCCTGTCTGGCGAAAGGAAACACGAGTAAAGAGATTCCCTTGAATGAGATCGAGAAGTTGTGGAATAGGACGAGTTCCAAGACTTTGCTTGCGATGAAATTCAACCGGTTCTTCGCGGCTACAGCAAAAGAAAATGGCTGGGTGGATTCAAAAAAGCGCGGGTTCTATAACCTGGATCGTTCGTGGAAAGACATTTTTATCGATGACTAAGTCTGCCCACAAGTACGAACATGTTGCCAATCTACTTCAGATGTTTCCGCGGAAGCATACTGGTGCGCTGCTACTGCATTTCTCGGAATCGGTCAGGGCTTTTGAAAGCGGCGAATGGGAACAATGCATTCTCAAAGCAGGGAAGTTTGTTGAAGCGGTCATAAAAGCACTGTCGGGGTATGCCAGCCTTCCGCTACCAAATGCCCGTAAATTTAAGGTTAGCAACCTTGTCGCTCAGCTTGAAAAACTTGATGCCGCCAAGTTTAAGGATTCCGTTCGCCTGATCATCCCACGGAATTGTGTCTTCGTTTATGACATCGCGAGCAACAGAGGATCAAGACACGATCCGGACGAGATAGACCCAAACAAAATGGATGCCATTGCTGTGGTGCAAAACATCTCGTGGGTATTGGCGGAGATGATCCGTTTATCTCATGACGGGTCGCTAAAACCAGATGAAGCCGCTGATGTTGTGGACGGTTTGATGGAAAAGCGATATCCTGAGATTGAAGATATTGATGGTCGACTCTATGTAAACCGGGATGGATTGAGCGCTGCGGACATAGCCCTGCTTCTATTGGAACGGAAGTACCCCTCTCGGTTTAACCGCGAAGAGCTTGTTACAACGCTTGTGCGACACAGCATCAAAAAGAGCAATGCGCAGGTTGCTGTATCGCGGATACAGAAATATATCGATGATGATAGACAGGGAAACCTAAAGTTGCGTGCGAACGGCAGACAAAAGGCAGCACAGATACGTGCCCAGGGTAGCATGTAGAGATGATGTCGCGTTTTTGAACCGCAACACCGAATCAGGAATTATCGTTGGAGCCTCCTTCCCCAGTCTAAAGTATGAATACCAGCCAGCTTAAAAAGAACGTAGGACAACATGTGCGATTACGGCCGAAGGTGACGAGACGTGTGCCAACCGGAGAACGGCTGGGTTTCCGGGATGACAAGTGGAGTATCGACCGGGTGGATGAAAAGGGAGTCACTATCCATAATATATCCACGGGCCATGCTGTCACGTTAGGAAACGACAACGTCCGTGAGTATCGGACCCCTGACTTTTTGATTTTGCATTGCCAGTTAACCCTGCAAGGGAATCAAGTACTGATCGAGCCAATTTTAAAATAGAGGTATTTTGTTTCCCAAAGATTCTGATTAGGTCATGGCAAAATCGGCGGCGCAGGCGATGCTCAATAAGACGGCGCGCGAGGTCTGGAGACGCGGGGGAGCCTACGCGGACAGCGGCAAGGTCTCCGTCGCTAAATGGGATGACCGTGGCATTGAGGCGACCGTGGCCGGCACCGCGCCTTATCAGGTCTCGCTGCGGCATTCCGGAAGCGGGTTCACGCGGCGATGTGACTGCCCGTACGACGGCGGGACGTCCTCCGGCAGGGCGATCTGCAAGCACTTGGTCGCCGTGGCGCTGGCCTGGGATGCGCTGCGCGGCATTCCTCGGCCGACTGCGACGGAGGTCGAGCAGGTGACCATCCCGCCACCCGAAATCTCCCGTCGGCAGATCAATGCGCTCTTTGCCGATCCGCTGCATGCCGATCTGGAGCTATTGCGGATCTATGCCGAGGCGGGTAAATGGTCAAGGCCGCACAGCCAGCTTCCGAAGATGCCGCCCATAAAGGTAGAGGCGTCGCGCCCGCTTTCCGTCAAAGAAATCACACGCGTTTTCGAAACGATGCGGCGGTGGGCGGATCGGACAACCTTTGACCCGTATTTCTGCGCCGGTGAAATGATGGCGGCCTTCTGCGAGGTGCTTCGAGTGATTCGGGCGCGGATCACGGCGACGCCGACGCCAGTCGCGGCCGAGGCGCTGATCATCGCACAACGCTTCCATCGCACGTTAGTCCTGGAGCTGATCGATGACAGTGATGGCCTCCATGAGTTCGGGGAAGCGCATCTTGACGACCTGTTCGCCATGATTAAAGATCGAGCCGTTCCGCTCGATCAGCGGGCCATCGTGCGGAAGCGACTCGCTGCCTTTGAAGCGGGCCGTGGCGATTATTAGACATTAAAAAGCTTTCAGCGCGTGGCTGTTATCGATAGTGTCATTATTGTGTCATAACCCATAGACTTGAATCTTTGAAATATGTTTTGGACCTTACAAACGCTTTGCGATGCCTTACGAAACGGTTCGCTATAACCGAGAAGATTTATATGAGCAGGTTTGGTCGCAGCCGATGTCCAAGCTTGCAAAGAGTTATGGGTTGTCAGATGTCGGGCTTGCAAAGATTTGCAAGAAATTAAAGATTCCCGTGCCCGGCAGGGTTCTACCCCGAATTTGCGGACACATCTAAAAAGAGCGATAATATCGCGGGAGGTGTGTCATGTCGACGAGAAGGAAATACAGTGCGGAGTACAAGCGGGAGGCGGTGGGGCTGGCGAAGTCCGGGGGGAAACCGATC
>JACQEQ010000189.1 GCA_016200445.1 Gammaproteobacteria bacterium
CGGGCTGAATCCCAGCAAATAGTCACGGTCGCCGTGCAGGATGGCGCCGGTCGTGACCATTTCGGTATACATGCGTGCGTGCCGCGACAGCAACCGTAAAAAATAGCGGTAGTGCCGATCGCTGTAATCCATCATCGGCGCGATGCAGAAACGGTGGGGTGAATGCATGTGAGAAATTTCTACGCCGGATGCGCAGCGCGCACCCGGCGTTGTTGAGCGAACGATGTGGGTTGGGTACTATTTTTTCACAACCGAAAAATAGTCCGGTTCGTTGCCCGGCTTCCATTTAATGTTGCAGCCAACACTGGGCACTTGGTCGACCGACGGCGTGCGGCCCGCAAGCAACGCATTGAGTGCGGCGCGCATGTCTTTGCCGGTGACCGGTTCGGCGTTTTTGGGGCGCGCGGCATCGAACTGGCCACGGTAGACGAGCTTGAAATTTTTATCGAACAAAAAGAAATCCGGGGTGCATGCGGCGCGATAGTCTTTGGCGACGGCTTGGGTTGCGTCGTACAGATAGGGAAAGGTGTAGCCGGCGGCGCGCGCTTCTTCCTGCATTTTCGCCGGGCTGTCGTCGGGATATTTTTCAGCATCGTTACTGCTGATGGCGACGATCGCCACGCCGTTGGCTTGATAGTCTTTTGCCAACAATACCAACCCCGCTTGAATGTGTTTCACGAACGGGCAGTGATTGCAGACGAACATCACCAGCAGTGCCGAAGCAGATTTAAAATCATCGCGGCTAACCAGGTTGCCGCTGACATCCGGCAGGCGAAAATCCGGGGCTACAGTGCCCAAGTCCAGCATGGTTGAAGGGGTCTGAGCCATGGTAATACTCCTGAAAAATCGTAGGCACGCATTTTAGCGCGTCGCGCGCCGGAAAAAACATTGTTACCATCAAGGTGGTTTGATCGGCGTACGCACTTTATGATGGATAACCCGATATCTTCACGAGAACGTTATGACGCTCAAATTTTCCGCACTGGCCGCGTTGTTACTCACGGCCGCCGTGTTGCCGAATGGCGTCGACAGCTTTCACTGGGGTATGAGCGTCGATGAATTACTCAAGCAGGCGCCGGCGCAAAAAGTAGAGCTGGGGCACGGGTTTGGTTACTCCGAACATACCGAGGTAAACCCGGAGGTTTACTCGCAGCCCAGCGACGGTAAACGCCATCGCGAGTTTTATTTTTTTCGCGGCAGGTAATGGGCATACCGGTGCGGCACGTGGAATGGAAAGACGAACACAACACCATCGACTTGCGCATGGGCGCTGGGTTTATTTTCGAAGTGCGCTTCGACAACGCAGCGGCGGCGGAAAAGAAAGTCCTCAATAATCTGAAGCAGTCGATCTGACCGCCCGTACCCTCAATGGAGATGTTTAGCCGCCCGATTCTGCGTTCAAATCCTTAAGTTATTTCCTTGTAGACACTATGGTAAAAGCCGGGGTCGCCTCATCAATTATCAGCGACAAATCGCCATTGCGCGCCACTTAAAGTGGCGCAATAATGATATCGCGCCAAATAAATAGCTTTTTATGGCGCAATAATGATATCGCGCCATAACGAGGAAGATGTGCCTAAACAAATACTGCAAAACGAATTCGATCTGATTCTCCAGGCAGTCACTCGATTTCCCGACGGTGGCTCTGTCGAGCACATCAGTGACGTACTGGAATTCAAGTTGCCGCGCCGAACTTTACAGCGTCGGTTGGCACTGCTTGTCGAACAGAAACGACTAACTGCTGAGGGACGTGGGCGGGGTAGCCGCTACAGAAGGTTTCCAGCCGACATTGTAATTGATGTCCCAACCGCCAAGCTCACACTTCAGACGCATGCGCCCCAAGTCGAAATTTATATTCCCATCACCAGCGAGGCAACAGCTATCAAGCACGCTGTTCGCGAGCCGATCCAGAACCGCCATCCAGTCGGTTACAACCGCGCATTCCTTGATACGTATCGGCCCAACGAAACCTATTACCTTGCACCTGAAATCCGGCAGCGCCTTCTGGAATTGGGGCGCTCGTCGGAGGGCGAACGCCCGGCCGGAACCTATGCACGGCAGATATTCAGCCGTTTGTTGATTGACCTGTCCTGGAACTCCAGCCGTTTGGAGGGCAACACTTATTCACTACTTGAAACAGAACGGCTACTGGAACTGGGAGAAACTGCCGAAGGCAAGAATGCGCAAGAGGCGCAGATGATTCTAAACCACAAGTCTGCGATCGAATTGCTGGTCGAGCAGGCTTTTGAGGTGGGCTTCAATCGTTACACCATTCTCAATTTACACGCGTTGCTATCTGACAACTTGCTGGGTGATCCACAAGCCTGCGGACGTTTGCGCACTATACCGGTGGGGATCACCAAGTCGGCCTACCATCCATTGGAAGTGCCGCAGTTGATCGACGAATGTTTCCAACAGATTCTCGACACCGCTGCGGGAATTGCTGATCCGTTCGAGCAGGCTTTTTTCGCGATGGTCCAGTTGCCCTACTTACAACCATTTGAGGATGTGAACAAACGCGTTTCACGTCTCGCTGCAAACGTGCCGCTGATTCGCGAGAACCTGAGTCCGCTGTCGTTCGTGGATGTACCTAAACAAGCCTACCTTGACGGAATTCAGGGGGTGTATGAGTTGAATCGCGTCGAGTTGTTGCGCGACGTATTCGTGTGGGCCTATGAACGTTCATGTGCCCGTTATTCGGCGGTACGCCGTTCACTCGGGGAGCCGGATCCGTTCCGCCTGCACTACCGCGCGTTGGTTGCCGAGATCATTGCGGCAGTTGTTCGCGGGTGCATGGACAAAAAGATCGCAGGCACATTTATCAAGCGGATCGCCGCAGAAAAAGTAACACAAGAGGATCAAGCACGATTCATTGAGGTGGTAGAAACGGAAATCATGAGCCTTCACGAAGGAAACATCGCTCGCTATCGTTTGCGGCCAGTGCAATACCATACGTGGCGGGAAACGTGGCGCTGAAAAGCGAGTAATAACCAGCTGGCAACACCAAGCAAATATCAAGACCGGTGCTTTTTGTCCAATTTTGGTTGGATCGATTTTCGATACCGCTTCCAGTCGAAATGCGGACCGGGGTCGGTTTTGCGTTGCGGCGCGATCTCGCAATGTCCCGCAATGCGCTCCGCAGTAATGCCGGGGTAAGTTTTTTGCAGCAGCTTGGTGATGGCGGCCAGCACGCGGTATTGCGCGGGTTCGTAGCCCTGTTCGTCGCAGCCTTCCAGTTCGATGCCGATCGAGTAATTGTTGCATTCTGTCACGCCCTGGAACTGCGACACGCCCGCATGCCAGGCGCGTTGCGTGAACGGCACGTATTGCACCACGCTGCCGTCGCGTCGAATCAGCAGATGCGAAGAAACCTTCATGCCAGCAAGGGTCTGGAAATAAGGATGCGCGGTAGTATCGAGCGTATTGGTGAATAACGCATCGATCCATGGGCCGCCGAATTTCCCAGGCGGCAAGCTGATGGAGTGAATCACCAGCAAACTGATCTGCGTTCCAACGGGCCGGGTGTTGAAATTAGGCGACGGCACGTGGCGGGCAGGGGCGATCCAGCCGTCATTACCGATGTGAAAGCGTGGGGTGCGTGCCATGGAGATTCAGCTGGATTCGGAGTCGTCCGTTATAGTGAATGAAGTCTGGCGCACTGTGAACCGCTCATGCAAGAAAACCGCTTTCGAAATAAGTTCACCGGACCGGTACGGATTTCGGATTAAACGGATTGGATCGGAATCACGATTTTTGAAAACCGCGTTTCGTGCAGTACCGCACCGGTAAAGTCCGTACCGGTGAGATCCGCGTCGCGCAAATCGGCGCCGGTTAAATCCGCCAAGCGCAGATCGGCGTGGCTGAGATTTGCCCCGCGTAAATTGGCGCCGCGTAAATCGCATTGAATCAAATTGGCCTCGAACAGATTGGCGCCTGCCAGATCGGCCTCGCGCAATGTTTCTGCATTCAGGGTCAGTAGTTGATTAAAGCCTTTTTTGTCGTAGATCACGATCATCCGCGTGCGGTCCTTGAAACATAGGTTCGATCAAATGCCTATTTTACCGGGATGGCATAGTGCATTACTGACTTATCGGAGACTGGGTGGTAACCCGCTCCATAGAATTCCAGATCAGCGCCGTAAGTATGTCTCATCCCCGATTGAAGCAACCAGCTCGAGTAAATATAGTTCACGGTTGCGTTGATATTTTTCAACGCGCCCCGATGCGTGAACTTCGCATAAGTCGCAGCGGGTATTTCAACGCTGACCATGTTTTCCGGCAGCGGTCCGAGCGCGCTGACTGCAACGGCTGCGTAATACTCCAGTTGATCTCCGGGCTCTTTTGTTTGCCGTACTACGCCATAGCAAACGCCGCTAATAACGTTGTTTATCGTGGTTCTATGCTTCAAAAAAGCATCCCAAAGCGGAGGTAATTTTTCAGCGATATTATTTTTCTCTGAATCAACGCTATAAAAACCGGTTTTCAGACCCACGAGCAGCATTGGTTTTTGAGTATAGATTTCTGGCTCCAGAGAAATGTTTTGATTGATGTGGCGTAAATACTCGACATCAAACTGTGCTTTTTTCAAAAATAGGCTTTTATGCCCGAGTTTCCGGTACGCATCGGGTGTCATCGCAAAGGCTTTTTTAAACGCCCGGGTAAAGCTTGCTTGAGAATCAAAGCCAGCGCCCAGGGCGATATCAATTATTCTGGCGTCGGTCGCAAGCAGTTTTTCCAGCGAGTTCGCGAATCTTCTGGAGCGAATGTAGGTTTTCAAGGTTTCATTGGTGAGGGCTTTGAAAATGCGCTGGAAGTGCCATGCGCTAATGCCTGCTGCGACGGCAACATCTGTAAGCGCAATATCAAAATCCAGATTGGCTTCGATAAAATCGATGCCGGTCTGAACTTGCTTCAAATAGTTCACGGTGTGGCTCCTATGCTCGAGGCGGCTCGAAAAACCCGGTCATTGAAACCAGTTTTCCGTTTTGGTTGTATTCGCCGTAGCTAATTCCATCGCCAAGCATGACATTTTCACCGCTGCGCATTTCCCAGCGCGCAATGCTCTTATTGTTGTGCGCGAGAAAATAGGTGGTAACAAAATGTCCGCCCGGTAACTGCCGGTGAAAGTCTTGCATGTACGCTTCCAGCGCGTCCCAACCTTCGGTTGCGATCAGTGGATCATTGTATCGGCATGCGGCATCTAAACACTGTTTGAACAGCGCCCGCTTCTCGGCGGAGCTCGATATTTTCCAGGACGATACATAGGTTTCCCAAGTGTCTTTGTAATTCGTGGTCATTGTATTCTCCGGTTTGTTACGACGAGCTCACGATAAAACCGGATCAATCCCGGTTTTTGATATTTTGTGCTTATAAATGGCGAGGCAAGCGAGCAGAGCACTTGGGCTAGAGATGCTGAACCAGTAACGATTCCTCATAGGGTTGCTGGCATGACAAAATTTTAGTGTGTAATTTCCAGTATTTGATCCGGCGAGGTTTCCGCCAAAATAAACCGGAGCTAGTAGCTTTGGGAGCGGAATCCGCCATGCAAGATGAAACTCTTCAAAACGATAGATACGGACCCGTCCAAATCCAGTGCCGGAGTGCGTATCGGGCGCGAAGTGATGCTGGCGACGCGTCTGTACCCGGTGGAGTTCATGATTAAACCCGCCGTCGTTATCGTAGGAGGCACCGATGCAATCGAAGGATCACTGGGAAAACATCTACTCGTCCAAGGCGACGGACGAGGTTAGTTGGTTCCAGGCGCACGCCGCAGTTTCGTTGCGGCTCATCCGGGAAACGGGCGAGCCCTTGTCGGCTGCAATTATTGATGTTGGCGGCGGCGCCTCGACGCTTGTTGACGACCTGTTGGCAGAAGGTTATGGCAACCTCACGGTTCTCGACATTTCCGGGTCTGCGCTCGCCGCTGCCCGGCAACGGCTCGGCGCATTGTCGAGCTCTGTCACCTGGATCGAGGCCAATGTCACTGAGGCATCGTTAGCGGCGCAAACGTACGACATTTGGCATGATCGTGCGGTCTTTCATTTTTTAATCACGCCTGGGGAACGTCGGGCCTATGTCGCTGCGGTGCGCCAGGCAGTAAAGCCTGGAGGTCATGTCATCGTGGCAACATTCGCAGCAGACGGCCCGGCTAAATGCAGCGGATTGCCAGTGATGCGTTATGGTCCTCATGAGCTCCATGCGGAGTTTGGAGCACCGTTCGTAATGCTCGAGTATGAGCAGGAGTCGCACCACACTCCGGCAGGATCGGAGCAGAAATTTGTTTATTGTCACTGCCGCAAGGCGGTTTCGTGAGTGGAGGATATGCGCGACAGCACAAGATTCGCGCAAGATTCACGTTGCGTAGTTGCATTCGGGCGCATAGAATTGTCTTCGAACCGGCGGCTCCTTTCTCGGCCCCCCAGCTAAAAAGTCTGCCGGTTCAAATTTTAAGCCCGCCCCGCGCGGGCTTATTTTTTTGGTGCGCGTAGCCGGGTACTGACGCAGTCGAACCACAGGCCGCCTCCTGTTCCACTAAAGCTGTGTCCGGAAACATTTCGACAAACCATCGCATGCACGTTGGCTACGCGCGCGCACCACATCATCCGCGCCGGATGCACCTGCCCACATCGCCGTCAGTCTTTTTCCCAGTTTTTAGTGCCCGGGATTTTCACTTCGTCTTCGTCGTAGTTACCGGCGGCTGCACCGGGGTGGCAGGCGCCGCAATTGCTTAAACTCTTGAGCTTGGGATTGTTGACGAAAATTTTCTTCGGTACTTCGTGGTGTGTCTTGATGATGTAGGGCGTTTCTGTCAACCGGAGCGGCGGTTCTTTGCCAGAGGGCAAGGAGGCCATGACACGCGCGCCACGTTTGTTTTTAGTGTGGTCGGCGGCATTATTTACGAGATATTGCGTCAGGGCAGCTTGATCTTCGGCGCCCAGTTCTGCGTTCTCGCCGAAATGTTTGTTGAGTCCGCTCATGATTTTTTCCCACGATGCGGCCGGCAGAAAATACGCCTGATACGGCGTGTGGCAAGAGCCGCATTCTTTTTTATGTAGAGCTTCGGCACCGCTGGCGGGCGCAGTCGCACTCTGCGCCTCGCCGGTACCGGCTGCTAACGCGATTCCAAAACAAATGTTCAGTAGACGACGTGGTAACGCCATGGCGCAATCCTCTTGATGTTATGCCGCAGTTGCGGCGGAAAAATGCTTATTGGCTGCGAATAAATTGCAAGAACCCGCCTTTCTCCTGCGGCGTGCATTCGCGGCCCAAAACCCAGGTGCAGTTGCGCTTGAACCATTTTTCGATGTTTTTAGCATCGGTGAGCCGCTCTTTGTTAATCGACGGCGCGAGCGGATCGATTGCCTTGCCGGTGCTCGCATGTTTACCCTTGGCTTTTAAATCAGTCGTGTGGCAGGTGCTGCAACTGCGTTCGGCTCCCGGTTCGTCTTTGGGCGCGGGAAATTTCTTGGTCCAGTTGGTTTCCGCCCACTTGGCATCGTAAAGTGGAGACCCGGCGCCTTGATAGGCTGCCAGTAAATCGTCCACGACCGATGCGGCGCGAACATTCAGAAAAAAGAGCAGGCCGATAACTACGAGCATGGGTCGCACGAAATTTATCCTCAG